>WUAK01000054.1 GCA_009827205.1 Phycisphaeraceae bacterium
GATCGTCTCCAAGAGCTGGCTGACAACCGGGATCCGTCTGGTTGCCCGTGACCGCATCCGCAAGTCGAGCTCGAGCTCGGGCCAAGTCGCTGTGCCGTAACCGAGCAACTCAACGCTCTTGCTAATGAGCGAGATCCCCTCGACGGACACAAGATTGCCGTCAAAGACCGCCTCGACGCTGGCGTAATCGATCCCCTCGGAAGCGGGGAACTGGAGGTTGCCCGCTTCCACGAGCATCATCGCGCCGGGTACGGCGATGACGTCTCCTCCCGCGATCTGGAGTGACAGCGACCCCCTGCGGGTTTCGTCTTTACCGACCAATCCCCCGAGCGCGAGCAGACCCTCAAGTCTGGCCCCGGTATCCGGTCTCGGGTCACGCGTTGGCGCATCGGGTCGCGCCGACGCGAACCCGTCGAGCGCCTCGTTGAGCTTGAGGCCGCTGAAGATGAGCGATGTCTCGTACGCCCGCTCGCCCGGGCCTGCCCAGTCCATCGCGGGGTAAACACCTGCTCTGCCCGAGATGACTCCGCTGCAAGACTCGGCGAAAATCACCGGCGCGACAAGCCCGCGGGGTTTGCCCGTCGATTCGAGGGCGACGCGTGCATTCGCAATAGGCAGACCCATTGCGCGAGCGCTCGACGCTTCAACATCGACTTTGTACGTGGGCAACCCGGTGTGGTTTTTACTGAACGAGACGTGCGCAACCCCTCTCGCATCCTCCACGCGAGCGCCCGCGGTCATAGCGGCATCCTCGAAGCTGAGCGTGCCCTCGAAATCGACCTTCACTCCCTCGACGCCGACCGCCGTCTGTGTGCGCAGCCTCGCGCCCTTCGTCCTGATCGGACCGGCCGAGCTCATCTCACCCGCGTCGATGATCTCGATGAGCGGGATCGGCAGGAGCGCCCTGACCTGAGGGCTAAGCATCGCGGCATCGAATCCGAGACTCATTGATGAAATCGTGCCGCCCGACCCGTCGGGCGTTGCCGCGCCCGAGATCGAAGCTTCGATCAGGTTCGATTTTGCGTTCACCCCTTCTAGCCTCGCTCCGAGTTTGCTCGCAATGACCTTGCCAGACATCTCGTCGAACCGGACCGTGGTGCCGAGCCTGGTCATCTCGCCCCACTTAGGCTCGATGGTGGTCTCGACGAACGCGAATCGCGCAACGCCGACGTTCTCAGCCGCACCAATCGGTGGCCTCGGTGCGGTCATGCGCACCACGGCATCGAATCCACCCCGCACGCCGTGTTCGAGGTACTCCTTGGCGATCGCGCCGCCCACGATGTCGCGCACAACTCGCTCGGAGAGACTCGAGTCAAACCTGCCGTCATTCAGCGCGATCTCGAGCATCCTGTTTGGGTCGCCGCCTTCTTCGTCGAGCCCGAGGGTGCCTGAGATATGCGCATCGCCCATGGGCTCGCCGTCGAAGGTCAGCGTGCCGGAAATACCGTCGGTCGTGATTGCGCGGTTCTCGTCGATGAGCACGCGCACAGACCCGGTGCTGTCGGTCAGGCCGAGCCTGCCTCCGAGGTAGTCCGCTTCGCCTGATTGGATATTCTCGATCGTGATATCAGAGACTGGGTTGTAGCCGTCGGACGTGAGATCCGCCCGGATGTCCGCCCTGCCTGTGGGGTTGAAAGTGTCACGCAGCCAGACGAGTGACTCACCCGCACGGTCAGACAGCGAGGCGACCGCCTGTTCGAACGGCACATCAAACAGCACCCCATCCGCCTCGACGTGCGCGTCGTAGCGCAGAGGATCTTCGCCCGACCAATCGAGATCGGTGCTGGCGCGCACCTCGATCGGATCCTCGAGCGATGCATCACCCGAAACACCGAGCGCGTTCGCCGCAGCGTTCAGACTCATGCCCTGCTCGGTGAGTCTTATCTTGCCTTCAAGATCAGTGAGGATCACAGGCGGGCGATCGGGGAGCGCTTCGGGTGTCACCGTCATACGTGCAAGGTCGAGTTCAAGATCGAACCCGAGATCACCGCTCGGCCTGGTCAGCAGGAGCCCATCGACATCGAAGCTGCCACCAACGCCGAGCTTCCCGAGGACATCGAGCGCCGCCTGCCTCGCGTCAACGACACTCTCGTCATCGCCCTGAGCGTATGGAGGCGCTACCGCGAACTTAAGGAGGTCGGTCACCGGGAGTTTGTCCGCGATCACACGGACCGCCGGCCTGAATGCAGTCTCCCCCTCGGGTGTGCGCAAATCCGCGCCGCCTGTGAGCGTGACCACGCCCCCTGTCACAGGCCTGAACGAGCCCCGCATGAGTGTGGCTTCTGTTTCGCTCATGACAACCACGACATCGCGTGCGTGGATTGGCAGCGGGAAGTCTGACAACACGAGCCCAGCCTCGGGCAATCGCACCTCGATCCGGCGCGTCCACCTCGAGACCTCGCCTTCTTCTCTTCGGAGTCTGATTCCAAGGTCAGCTCTGCCGCGGTACTCAAAAACCGGTGTGCGTAGGTGGCGTCTGGTCTCGTTGAGACGGCTGCGGAACACCTCGATTGTCTGCTCGCTCGCACCCTGCTGCTCAGCTCTTGCGACCTCAACGATCAGGTCATCGCGCTTCTTTGTCAGCGCTTCGGCTTGCGCCCGCGTGAGCACGAGACCCCGCTCTACGATCTGCCGGTACCGCCTGTCATCAAACAACTCATCAACGATCCCGCCTCGGTTGTCGCCGAGTGCTTCTTCAAGCACGTCGTCGATTGGGACGTTGACCGTGTCGATCTGGAGATTGACGCTCGCTGTTGGTCCGATTGGTTCTATGAGCCCTGTGGCACTGATGACCGCTCCCGTGCGCGAGACGCCGCGGATCTCCTCGATGCGAATCCGCTGCTTGTCGAACTGCACACTTCCGGTCATGTTCTGGAACGGGTACGGGAACACCTCGTACGCAGCCGTGCCGTTGGTGAAGGCGAGGTTTCCTCGATAGTCGAGCTCTGCTGGCCCGTCTGGGCCGGGCGGCCCGCGGGTGAGCGTGACACTCGCATCAACGATCGCGGTTGGGCTGATGCGTTTGCCTTCCTCGTCAGTCATAAGAGAAGAACCGGCGAACTGTCTGAGTCTGTATCCAACCTCGTCAGGAAGGAACGGCACGATGTCCGGGTTGCGCGCCATCTCGTAGCCACGAATTTTGAAGTTGCCGTGGAATGGTGCGTCGGCGCTGAGCCCCTCGTAGATCAGATTGACCTCGTAGGGCACGTCCTCGAGCAAGCCGCTGATCTCGGCGCTGAACTGATCATCCCGGAGTGAAATCGCGCCGGACACCTCTCGCATTCGCATGCGGCCAGCACCGGATTCCTCGTTCATGTTGATGGGCAGCGTGATGCCCACGCGGTTGAGATGCACCGAGGCGGTCACGATACCGGATGAACTCATTGAGAAGATCGTGTTGCTGATCTCGCCTTCGACGTCGAGCATCTCGACGAACGGCCTCAGCCTGCCCGGAACCGAGTCTGGTCCCCACTCTTCGAGTGTGACACCCGTCAGGGAAACCTCAATGCCCAGGCGGTCGATGGTGCCTGCGAGTTCAAGTCCTGACTGCGCGCCGGTCTGGTCGAGATCGATCTTGTACGCGTCCTCGCCGTCTGGTCTGAGTTCTCCGTCGATGTTCAATCGCTTGAGTACACGGACGCGGCGCTCATTGTGTTCGGCGAGCTGGATGCTGCCCCCGATGATTCTGACACTTGGGAGGGAGACGGGGCCGTCAATGCCGCCGCCAGTCTCGGGCAGCCTGAACGCCGCGAAGTTCACCGTTCCCGTTTCATCGTCCTCGCTGAATCTGACATCGGGTGAGTGAAGCGTGATCGCGCTGAGTGCAAACCCGCTCCCGAACGCGCGAGACCAGTCAACGTCTGCCACGATTCTGCGCACACGAGCGAGTTCGCCGCCCGGACCTTCGATACCAGGGGCTCGCACGCTCACGTTCTCGAACACCACCTGGCCCGAGTTGTCGATCGAAACCGAGCCCGCGTCGATCTCAACACCAAGTTGTTGTTCGATCGCGGGCAGGATGAGCCTGCCCGCGTAGCCCGACTTGGCGATGAAGACGAGCCCGATCACGAGCAGGAGCGGGATCACAACGCTCACTCGCAGCCAGAAGATTCGGCGGCTGCCCATCTGCTTGCAGACGAACCGCCTCCTGATGGCGTGGCGCGGTTTCGTGTTGTTGGCTTTCGTCATCCGCCGCTCCGCTGGCGCGATCCGCTCAGATACATATGTACCCAGACTATGCGATTCGGGTTCAACCGATGCCAGTTCCATCTGTGGGCACGAGCCAAGAGGGCAGCGGCACAGGCCGCCCCTTAGCGTTCACACACGCGATCTCGCTCGTAGCAACAGCGCACACGCCGCCATGGGGCACCCGCGGGTCCGAATCCGAGTCCGGCTTGGAGCCCATCCGCTCTTTCAGCACGACCTCGTAGGAGTGACGGATCTTTATCCGGCCCGACGCGTGTGCACGAGTCCGTATCTCGACAACATCGTCATACACAATCGGCCTGCGGTACTTCACCTCGAGCTTGGTCACCACCAGGAACACACCTGCTTGCTCGAGAGCCGCGTAACTGACGCCCGCCTCACGCAGCAACTCGGTCCTGCCCATCTCGAGCCAGGGGATGTAGCTCGCGTGGTGCACCACGTTCATCGGGTCGCATTCGGCGTACCTCACCCTGAGAGAGATCGAACCGACTTCGGGAATCTCGCCGGTCGGACCGAGTTCGGGTTTCGATGCATACTCGGCCGCTTTATTCATCAGGCTCAAGTCTATCGTTCACGTCGTGTCTCAGAACCGGGATATCCAGGATGCACTATCAGGAGCGACAAGCTCGGTCTCGATCCGTCGGTTCATGACGGGTGACCCGATTTCAGACATCACGGCACTGCTGCACCGCGCCTACGCGAGGCAGCGCGAGGCGGGCCTCGACCCGCTCGCGGGGCGACAGGACGACGCGGTCACTCTCGACCGGATCATCAACAGCGAGTCGTACGTCGCGTTCACCGATGAGACCGAGAGCCAGGTCGCGGGCGTGATCCTTTTCAACGAGCACGAGAAGGTCGACTTCCCTGAGTACTTCGTGAAGGAGGGCGTCTCGCACTTTGCGATGTTCGGCGTGGACCCTGCGATCCAGGCCGCGGGGATCGGGGGCCTGCTGCTGGACGTGTGCGAAGCAAGAGCTGGTGAGATCGGCTCGACCGAGATCGCGCTGAGCATGGCCGAGCCCGACAGGGTGCTCTATAGGTACTACAAACGGCGGGGCTACGCACACGTGCAAGACTGGCAGTGGCCCTACACCAATTACAAGAGCATCATCCTCGCCAAGCAGCTTTGACTCTCTGTGTGCGCAGAGAATCGGCGCCACCGGGTGTGCATCCGGTGACGCCGATGAAAGAGAGTGACGATTCCTGCGTGAGGGATCGCGCGTGTATCGCCGCTTTCTGTCCGCAGTGATCAGCGGCGGCGACGGCAGGCGGCGAGGCCGCCCAGACCCACGAGACCCAGCGATGCCGGGGCCGGCACGACTCGGTAGCCGACGTTGTCCACAGACATGTCGAAGTTGGTGAAGCCAAAGAAGAACCCGGGCACGAAAGTCGTGAACTCGAGCTGGTCGACATTGGCAAGGACATCCTGGATGCTAATGCCGTCCGGGAGGATCGGCTCGAAGGTAACAGGATCCTCGCCGCCGGCGCCGAACCAACCCGAGGGTAGTTCGGTCGCCGAACTGTCGAGGGTGGTGCTGAATGTGGTCCAATCCATGCCGTTGCCGTCGAGTACCCCGATGGGTGCCCAGATCGACGCGAAGGTACCAGCGCCGTCTGCATCGAAGCTCTTGAGCTGGACGACGAGTTCGCGGGGCACCGGCGAGCCGAAGAAGTCGATCGAGTCGATCTGGACGTCGATGGTGAACTCGAGTTCCCCGGAGTTCGAGTAGTCGCCGACATAGGCACCCGTCGAGTTGCGGGTTTCCGACCCAAAGACATCGAGGAGGAAGACATCGAGTCCGTTACCGGGATTGCCCGGCCCGGTGGTTTCCCGGCCGCTAACGGACCAGCCGTTGAGACCGCTCTCAAAGTCGTTGACAAAGTCCTGACCGGCGGCCAGACCGGTGCTCCCGATGATTGCCGTGATTACAAGTGCTTGCTTCATCATGCTCTATCTCCAATGTGCCTTACATGGCTTCTTGTTCGGGTGATCGGGGCTGAGCATTTTATTATGCCCAGCTTGTGCTCAGCACAGTTTGAGCATACAATGACTCTGTGTCAACAGAGAAGATGCAAAAACAATCTGATCTGGCCTCCAAACCCCCGGCTGAGGGGCTCCAGGCCGGCTCTGAGACGGATTCTGCACTCCTGACACCCGAAATACGTACGATGCCTGCTGCTATGACCGCCTCATTGACCGCATCCCGTGCCGGCTCGACCCTGGTCGCCCAGGACCTGAAAGAACTTGAGCGTTGCCTCCGCAACGTCCGGAGCGAGTTGCTGGCTTTCCTCGCGTCGATGCCGGTCTCGGCACAGAACGCCAGCGGCCTCTCGAGGCTGCTCGAGGTGGAACGCACCACGTGCCAGCGGATGGTCTCGGCGATCACGGCACCCTTCCCAGGAGTCTCTCTGGCGGGACAGCTGCCCGGCACACGTGGGATCAGGCTTCTCGTCGAGGCGGCGACCAAACACGGCATCAGCCTCGACCGCGATCTGCTCAAACAGATAGACCAGGCGCTTGCGAACTACGAGGACACAACCAAGCGTCTCGGAGGGAGCCGATCCAAGCTGCTCAAACGCATCGACCGGACACTCGCCGCGACGAGTGAACCGGGCTCGGCGCGGTCCGACGAAGCAGACCTCGTGCACAGGAAAGCGCTGTTCGAATCGAGCGCCGCGCTCACCGGTCGGTTCTCGAATCTCTGGCTGGCGGCTCACATCTACACCCCCCACCCCGACCGGGATGGTGTGATCGCGCAGACTCGGGCTCATGGGCTTGTTGGTCACTTTGCAGAGCGCGACGCGGTGCCGTTGACGTTTCATGTTTTCGGTGATGAGAACGACCCCGCCGATGATCCGGACCTGACGTTCAAGGCGCTCAAGCAGTCGAACGCCGAGGGCGTGCCCAACGAGCTGCTGACCGAGTACTCGACAAGCCCGGTCCCGGTCGTTCACTCGTCGCACCCCGACGAGTTCATCGTCCAGACGATCGAGCCCAACCCCGAGCAGCCCGAGGCCCAGGCGATCGACCTGATCTTCGCGATGGACGGCGGGGTCACCCATCCCTCGCGCCGACAGGTGAACACCGAGGAGGTCTGGGCGCTCGTCAACTTCCCCGTGCGCCAGCTGCTGCTGGACGTGTTCATGCACAAGGATCTTGCGAGGCAGTGCGTGCCGGGCCTCGACGTTCACCTGTGGCGCCCCGACTTCGCCCAGCACGTCGGTGAGCGCTGGCAGACACGGTTCCAGAGGCCGCCCAGCCTGCATCTGCTCTCGCACGGGATCGAACGCGCCCAGATCGATGCCTGGGCGCGCTACACCGAGCTACTCGGCGAGCTCTTTGCATCCAAGGGATACGACCCGAACGACTACGTGGGATTTCGGTGCGACACCCGGTATCCGCTCTGGCGCACAGGTTACTGCATAGCGTTCGAGTTTGGGGACAGCGAGTAGTCGCCGCTTACCAACCCTGATGGCGGAAGCACCCTCTAGCAGTTTCGAGCCTAAGACGATCTTCGCTCGACAACTCTTGACCTATGGCAAGCAATTGATCGCAACAGTTGCGCCCCGTTTCGCAAAGAGTTGTCATTGCCTGAACACTCGACCGATGCTCTCGATCCACTTCCGATGGATGACTGATCCGAATGAGCAGCAGCTCACCTGCTCGCTCGATCCGCATCGTGTCGGGGCCATCGAACACCCGCAGGCGTGCTACACCGTCTCGGTGGCTGATCGACCGAAGCTCTGTAGCCCACTGCTCAAGAATAAGTGCGACAAAGTCAGACCAACCATCAGATGGGAACGAGTAACCGTCGCCTGCGATCCACACTTCACCGACAAGCTTGCCGCTTGAAGACGCACTAAGGTTCTCTGTGTTGACATGCACCTGCATGTGAGTACTTTACTCGCTCTTGCTATCACCCCGCGCGAAAATGCTCGCTACGTAGTTCAGCACATCAGTCGCGCTGGCCTCGTTGTAGCCGAAGTTCTTGATCAGGCGCTGCTTGACGATGTCGATCTTCTCCTGCGTCTCGTCGTCGACGACGGACGAGACGAGGTTCTTGAGCTTGATCGTGTCGCGGCTGTCCTCGAAGAGCTTGAGCTCGAGAGCCTTGTGCAGGCGGGCGTTGGTGTTGTACTCGAACTTCTTGCCGTCCAGCGAGAGGGCGCCGATGTAGTTCATGATCTCCTGGCGGAAGTCGTCCTTGCGGCTCTCGGGGATGTCGATCTTCTCCTCGATCGCGCGCATCAGGCGCTCGTCGGGCTCCTCGGCCTTGCCCGTGTAGCGGTTCTCGACGGTTTCCTTTTGCGTGTAGGCGCGGACGTTCTCGATGTAGTTCGAGCAGAGGCGTTTGATCGCCTCTTCGTCGGCACTGATCGCACGTTGGACCTCGCCCTTGATGATGTCCTCGTACTCCTCGCGCACGACGGCGAGCAGCTCGCGGTACTGCTTGCGGAGTTCCTCGTCGTCGATGAGCGAGTGATGGTCGAGCCCACTCTCGAGGGCGTTGAGGACCATGAAGGGGTTGATCATCTGCTCTTCGATCGCCTGCCGGCTCACGAGGGCGTTTGACATCTTGTCCTGGATGTAGCGCGGGCTGATGCCGTCCATACCCTCGCGGGGTGCTTCTTCCTTGAGCTCCTTGACGGAGTCCTCGGTGAAGCCCGGGATGGCTTTGCCGTTGTAGAGCTTCATCTTCTGCATGAGCGTGAGCCCGGCCTTCTTGGGCGCCGTCAGCCTTGTCAGCACGGCCCACATCGCGGCGACGTCGATCGTGTGCGGCGCGATGTGCATGTTGCGGATGCGCTCAGGTCCGAAGTCCTTGCGGTAGATGCGCACCTCGTCCTCGAGGCGGATGTTGTAGGGCACGTCGATTTTGATCGTCCGGTCGCGGAAGGCTTCCATCATCTCGTTCGACTGGAGGCGTTTGTACTCTGGCTCGTTGGTGTGACCGAGAATAACCTCGTCGATGTGCGTCTGCGCGAACTTCTTGGGCTTGATCGCGTGTTCCTGCGATGCACCGAGCAGGTCGTAGAGGAATGCGACGTCGAGCTTGAGAACCTCGATGAACTCGCAGATGCCCCGGTTGGCGATGTTGAGTTCGCCGTCGAAGTTGAAGGCGCGGGGGTCGGAGTCGGAGCCGTAGATCGCGATCTTGCGGTAGTTGATGTCGCCCGTGAGTTCTGTGGAGTCCTGGTTCTTCTCGTCCTTTGGCTGGAAGGTGCCGATGCCGACGCGGTCTTTCTCGGAGAGCACGAGCCTGCGGACGCGGACGTGCTGGATGACCTTGGACCAGTCGCCGTCGTAGAAGAGCATGAGGTCGTCATAGATCTTCCGGCTAAAGGGATCGAGCTCGCCGACGATCTTGATCTTGCCCGAGTGATGCTCTGGCTGGTAAGTCTCGTTGAGAGCGTGCTCGATATCGGGTCGGGCTTCCTTGGGCACGAGCATCATGGGATCCTGATGCATCGGGCTCGGGAAGGCGTGTGCTTTTTGAGCCTCGCTTGGGTTGCCCTCGATCGCGCTGACCTCGCACTTGTCGTCGAGCATCCAGCTGAACGAGTAGAGCGCGCCGTCTTCGGTGCGAGAGTAGGCCTCGATGCCCTTCTTGAGCATTCGGGCGATGGTGGATTTAGCCGAGCCGACTGGGCCGTGGAGCAGGAGGATGCGTTTGTCGGTGCCGTAGCCCTCTGCAGCGGAGCGGAGGAAATCGACGAGCTGCATGAGGGCGAAGTCGAGGCCGAAGACAGCGTCCGCGCCGTGATCGATCTGGTCGCTGAAGAAGTGGTAGCGGACGCAGTCTCGCTTGAAGAGCTTGTAGTGCTCGTATCCCTGGGCGAGGATGGCGTCGTAGAGGCGCTGGTAGGCGTTGCGTGCTACGCCGGGATTCTCGCGCGCGATGTCGAGGTACTCGCTGAACGAGCCTTCCCAGTTCTGTGTGCGGAACCGGTTGCGATCGATGTTCTGATTGATGAGTGAAGCCAGATCGACCGAGTGCTTGCCTTCCATGCCGCGTCCCTCCGTGTCACCTGCCACAGCCCCTCGGCGTGTTTGCCGAGCGGGCATTCCTTGGCTGGATCGTCCGAGCGAAGCGGTCAGGCGTACGCCGGCTCCGGGGCTGCGCGGGCAGCATAAGGAGTTATCGGGAATCTCACGGGCGCTCTGTAGCCCGGATGCCCCTGACGCACTCCTTTCTTACCTGATATACGCACGATAACCCCCACAGGTTGGCGGGGTTTCCCTGTTTCACTCTCGAAACTCGCGAACTAGAGTTGGCCCTATGTCATTCGGACTCTCAAGAGGAAAGGGTTTCGACATCGCGCCCGGCGTGGTGATGGTCTCCGATGAGGAGCTGCCCCCGCTGCCCGACGACGTGATGACCAACCCAGACGCGGGCCGGCTCGACCCCCGCCAGTGGTTCACGCACCGCGGCGATGAACCGTCGCGGCGGTTCGAGATCGAAATTGGTTCGGGCAAGGGGACGTTTCTCGTTCAGCACGCGCCGACGACGCCCGAGACCGATTACCTCGGCATCGAGTGGGCGGGCGAGTTCTGCAACTACGCGGCGGACCGCGTCAGGCGCGCACAACTCGGTAACGTGCGCATGCTGCGCACCGACGCAACCGAGTTCTTGAAGTGGCGCGTGCCCGCGGGGATCGCTGACGTGATCCATCTCTACTTTTCAGATCCCTGGCCCAAATCCAGGCACCACAAGAAGCGTGTTGTTCAGGACACGTTTCTCGCCGACGTCTGGCGTGTGCTCAAACCCGGGGGCGAGCTGCGCGTGGTGACCGACCACGACGACCTCTGGGCGTGGGACCGGGAGCACTTTGATCGCTGGTGCGGCTCGGGGCCCTGCCCAGGGCACGAGGGGCCGATCCCAGCATTCGAAGAAGAGGCCTTTTCCAAGCCTGATTCTGTGGGTGAGGGAGAACTGGTGGGGACGAATTTCGAGCGGAAATTCCGCGAGGAGGGGCGCTCTTTCCATTCGACAGTGCTCAGAAAGCCCGTCTAGGCACACACAAAGCGGACTTTGGATAAACATTGCCGATTATGAGCGGGGATTTCTGGCACTCCCTTGGGTATGGGGTAGTTTCCCTATGTGGTTATCTGCCCTTGATGTGCCCGCTCGGGTACGGGGCGACAAGTGGGATTCCTTTACACGTTCAGCGATCGCCCGCGAAGCGGTTGTGTAGATGTGTACCCGGCCGTCATGTCGGTAGACATTGGCGTGCTCTGGTGTGGGCCAGAGTGAGCGCGGTCGGTGCGGATAGTGGAGGTTAGAAAGAAATGGTACGAACGATAGCAGCAGCAATGCTGGTCACGGTTGCCGGTTCTGCTACCGGACAGGCTGTCACAGGCTTCTCCGGCGGTTCCGAGTTTGCAATCTTCTACGGCGCTTCTACCGGCGATGTCGTCGGCTGGCGCTTCGATGTCAACACTCCGATCATCCTCACGGACATCGGTGTTTGGAACGGTGACAACCAGTTGACTCCCGGACTGACCTCGACGCACCGCGTCGGACTCTGGGACTCGGGCGGGAACCTGCTCACTGCGGGCTCTGCCGGACCCGGTGACCCAGTGGTCGGCGGCTGGAACTACGGCGATGTCGCCGACGTGATCCTCACCCCAGGTGAGCGATACACACTCGGTGCGATGTACGCGGCCGATGACGACGACGGCTACATCAGCTCACCAACCTCGATGTCGCTCGCACCCGAGATCAACGCCAACACCAACGGCGTCTTCCCGGCGGCCGGCGATCTCGGATTTGTGTTCCCGACCGAGGACTCGACCAACCTGGCCCGCTTGGGTCCAAACTTCCTGTTCACCCCCGTTCCCGCTCCCGCCTCGCTGGCGCTGCTGGGTCTCGGTGGTGTTGCAGCCTGCCGCCGTCGCCGCTAACGCGACTGCTTGATCTTGCTTCTCATTCCAGAGTCCCCGGGCGACGGCCCGGGGACTTCTTTTCGTACAGACGTATACGATCTACCCCCCGACAGGGACCTCCGCTTCTCGTACCCGAAAGGACTCGAACATGGCAGCAAAGCTCCTCGCCTTCTCCGGAAGCCTCCGTAAGGACTCGTTCAACCACAGGCTCATCGAGCACGCAGCCGACCTGGCTCGCTCCAGAGGCGCAGAAGTCAGCGTCGTCAGGCTCGCTGAGTTTCCCATGCCCGTCTACAACCAGGACGAAGAGGACGCGTCTGGTCTGCCCGATTCGGCGATCAAGTTTCGCGAGCTGATGAAGCAGAGCGATGGTTTCCTCATCTCGTGCCACGCCTCCCCCTTCTCTCTCTCCT
>WUAK01000055.1 GCA_009827205.1 Phycisphaeraceae bacterium
CCGTCCGGGCGGGCGTGGGTGACCACGACGATGCATTCTTTATCTGCAAGAAAAGTTGCGATGTCCTTGAGGGATGTGTTCGTTGCCCACACGCTCATGATCCGACTCCGGCACTGATGGTTCGTTCGAGCGCGCGACGCACGTGTCGGCAGTCTCTATCGAGTTCCTCGATCAAGTCTTCGACCGAGCCGAACTTTATCTGGTCTCTGACACGAGCGACGATATCCACGCCGATGTGCCAGCCGTACTCCTCAATCCCGGCAAGCCTGTGCCCCTCGCTCGGGGCATCCATGACGTAGACCTCAAACCTGTCATCGATCCCGTTGACCGTCGGGCGGGAACCCATGCTGATCGCAGCGGGGTAGGACTTGCCCGTAGGCAGATGAGCCCAGCCCGCATAGACACCATCGCCCGGGGTCAACGTTTCACAGTCAACGTTGGCAGTCGGGTACCCGATCTGTCTCCCGAGCCGATCGCCCTGGATGACTCTGCCAGTGACGCGGTGGGGCCTGCCAAGCAGCGCCGCTGCATCGCGGACCCGACCATCACTGATGAGCGTCCGAAGGATGCTGCTCGAGGCTGTAACCTCTGTGTTGTCAGTCAGCGTTCCCTTGACTGCTTGGGCTTCGAGCACTTCAAATCCGAAGGCTTCTCCCAGGACCCGCATGACATCCAGATTGCCCGTACGACCCTTGCCGAAGTGAAAGTCGCTTCCCTCGATAACGTGGGAAGGGTACAGCGGTACGACGTATTGCTGCACAAACTCGAGCGGTTCGAGGCTCAGCAGTTCTTGCGTGGGCTCGAGCATGATGACCTCGTCAGCGCCAAGCTGACGCAGCAGCTCACATCTTCGGTCCCAGCCTGTCAGCAGCGCGGGCGCCGAGCCGGGCCGGAGCACGCTCGCCGGATGAGGATAGAAACTCATTGCCACCACCCGGGCATCGTTCTCGTTAGCAAGGACTCTCGCTCGCTCCAAGAGAGACGCATGACCCGCATGGCATCCGTCAAAGTTCCCGATTGTCACGACTGAGGTCCCGCTCGGCATGGCGTAGGTTATGCCCGATCCAGCCCCGGCACGATCCGTGGTGTTGTCTACAATCCGCCCCCGCGGCTCGCACGGTGTGTGCCGCTCGGGAGACAGGAGGGTGACGCATGGGATGGTTCTCTAAGAAGTCTGGTCCGCTTCCACTCCACGAGCGCCCTCCCGTCGAGCCCGATCCCGTTCAGAACATCCCCATCGATCCGGAGGTCTACCAGATAGGCCTCCAACTCCTCGAGCTTGCACGCGCTGGCAAAGCCGGCATCTTCAGCTCGAAGTTCTACTCAGACAAACTCATGAACTGGTCCATGAAGGACCAGGAGTTCAAGGTCCAGCTCTTTCGGTTCGTTGACGTCTTCCCGATGCTCAACACGCCCGAGCAGGTCCACGAACACCTTGAGGATTACCTCACCCAGCCAGGTGTCACACTCCCGCCCGGCATGGACCTCGGTCTCAAAGCCGGCGGCGTTGCCAAGGGCCTGATGACCAAGACGATCTCGTCGCAGATCAAGTCCATGGCCGGCAAGTTCATCGCGGGCACCGATGCCAAGAGCGCACTCCCAAGGCTCAAGCAGCTCTGGGAGCACGACATCGGCTTCTCGGTCGATCTCTTGGGCGAAGCGTGTGTCTCCGATGTCGAAGCCGACGAGTACCGCGACAAGTATCTCGACCTCATCAACAACCTGCCGGGTGAGGTCTCGGAGTGGCAGGCCAAGGAGCAGATCGAAACCGATCACCTGGGCGCGATCCCCCGGTGCAACGTCTCGATTAAAGTCTCGTCCCTGTCGGCAAAGGTCGACCCGATCGACACAGAAGGCTCGATCAGCGATCTGATGACGAGGCTCGACCCGATACTCGAGGCCGCCGTCGCCAAGGGTGTGTTCATCAACTTCGATATGGAGCAGTTTGAGCTCAAGGATCTGACGATCGAGCTCTTCAAACGCTGCTGCATGAAACACGATTTCCACGCGGGCATCGCGATCCAGGCGTACCTGAAGTCAGGTCCAGACGACGCGCGCGATCTCTCACGCTGGGCGATCGAGAACAAGCGCCAGGTCAGTGTCCGACTCATCAAGGGTGCGTACTGGGACTACGAAACCATCCACGCCGAGGAGATGGGCTGGCCCTGCCCGGTCTGGAACGAGAAGTGGCATACCGACGCGTGCTTCGAGGACATGGTCGACATCTTCCTCGATGCCATGCCCCGAAAGCCTGAAGAGGGCGGCATCAAGCTCGCGCTCGGGTCGCACAACATCCGATCCATCGCATACGCACTGGCTGGCCTCGACAAACGGAACCTCCCTCGCAACTCGATCGAACTGCAGATGCTCCACGGCATGGCGGACGAGCTCAAGTACGCAGCCGCCGACGACAAGAAGGGCCCGGGCCTGCGCATCCGCGAGTACATCCCGGTCGGCGAGATGATCCCTGGCATGGCTTATCTTGTCCGCCGCTTGCTCGAGAACACGTCCAACGAGTCCTGGCTCGTCGCAGGCTTCGCCGAGAACGCCGACCCGACCATGCTGCTCGCGGACCCTCGCTCGTTCGAGACGGGCAACTCCAAGCAAGACCTCGTCGAGCTCGCCAAGGAACGCCACCAGCTCTCGCCCGCGGTCCCGGGCGTGGGTGACGGCGAGCGTTTCTTCACCGAACCCGTCCGCGACTTCGCGCACGCCGATCAACGCGAGAACTTCCAGCTCGCGCTCGACCGCACCGAAGTGGGGCAGGTCGACAACGACAAGGCGACAACCGACGACGCAAAGAAAGCCATCGACATCGCGGAGGAAGCCTTCACGAGCTGGCGCAACGCGAACCCGGTCATGCGCGCCAACGTGCTGACCTACGCCGCCAACCTCATGCGGTCACGCCGCGACGAGCTGTCGGCGATCATGGTCAAAGAAGCCGGCAAGTCGTGGCGCGAGGCCGACGCCGATGTCTGCGAAGCCATCGACTTCTGCGAGTACTACGCACGCATGGCGCCGCAGCTCTTTGAGCGCCAGCGCCTGGGCAAATTCATCGGCGAGCTCGACGAGCACTTCTACCAGCCAAGGGGCGTCACCGTCGTCATCAGCCCCTGGAACTTCCCGCTTGCGATCTGTTGCGGCATGACCGCCGCCGCACTCGTCACGGGCAACACCGTCGTCGTCAAGCCCGCGGAGCAGACGCCCTACATCGCCAAAGTCATGACCGAGATCCTCCACGAGTCGCTCAAAGCCGGCATGTGGCAGGTCGACGTCAACCCCGCGCACGTGCTCCAGCTCCTGCCGGGCCGAGGCGAAACCGTGGGCGCCGAGCTCGTCCGCGACCCGCGCACCGCGATCATCGCGTTCACCGGGTCCAAAGCCGTGGGCCTCGACATCATCCAGGCCTCGGGCCAGACGCCCGAGGAGCAAGCGCACGTCAAGAAGGTCGTCTGCGAGATGGGCGGCAAGAACGCGCTCATCATCGACACCTCCGCCGACCTCGACGAAGCCGTCATCGGCGCCCGCGCCAGCGCGTTCGGGTTCCAGGGTCAGAAGTGCTCCGCGTGCTCACGATGCATCGTCGTCGACCCGGAAGGCCCGGACGGGCCTCACATAAAGCGCTTCACCGAGCGCCTGGTCGAAGCCACCCGCGCCCTCGTCATCGCGCCGACCTCGAGCCCATCGTGCGACATGGGCCCCGTCATCGACGACGAGGCCGCCAACAAGATCCGCTCCATGATCGAGATGGGCCAGGCCGACGGCGGGCGTCTCGTGCTGGGCGACAACGACTTCAAAACAGCCGACGTCGCAAGCGACGCCGTGATTCCAAAGAACTACATCGCGCCGCACATCTTCACGCACGTCACGCCCGACAACCGCATCGCCCGCGAGGAGATCTTCGGGCCCGTGCTCGCCGTGATGCACGCCAAGACCTACGACGAGGCCCTTGCGATCGCAAACGACCACAAATACAAGCTCACGGGCGGCCTCTTCAGCCGGATGCCAAAGCACATCGAACGCGCCAAACGCGACTTCCGCGTCGGCAACCTCTACATCAACCGCACCATCACCGGCGCCCTCGTCGGCCGCCAGCCCTTCGGGGGCTTCGGCCTCTCGGGCGTCGGCTCCAAGGCGGGCGGAGCAGACTATCTGCTACAATTCGTCGAACCCCGTGCGATTTGTGAAAACACAATGAGGCGAGGGTTTGCGCCGGAGTTGTGATGGGCTAGTGCCTGACTTTGCTCTCATGTTTTTGCAGATTGAATGGAGTGCAAGTTGCGAACTAGTGCAGACGAGTGTGTCAATGGCATTTCGTCTACCCATACGCCGATGGGATTTATAGAAAAACTATGCTTTGTGTTTGGGACTCCAGCATGGATAACAGTTTTCGTGTCTCTTGGGTTTATTGTGTCCGGTATAGTGAACCTGGTCATATCTGTACCCAGTATTGACATTCTCGACTTAGTAGTACCTGTAATTGGGATCGTGCTGCTTGTCTATTGTCGCAATGAGTGGGTTGGGGCTCTGTGGGCTCCGTTAGTTTGTATCCGTTCAGGGCTTTGTCACGGTCAAAGCGAATATCAGATTGCTGAATCCGAAAGTAGGCAGTCTGCTTATGTTATTGAGCATTATGGATTAGCGCTGTTTGAACTAGAAATGTTGCAAGAGAGAAGCAGTTCTGGTGATATAATTAGCGTTTCGATCCAAAATATGCTAACAAAATCTACTCGATTTCGCATGAAGAATACAGGAGGAGAAGAGCTTCCTAAGTGTCGCTTTGTGATTGGAAAGCGGGGTGCGTTGAATCGATCTGAATTGCATCTTTCAATCGATCATTCGCGAGGTGCCACGATTGGTGTTCGGCTCAAATCTATTGGCTGCAGCATACGGACTGTGATCTAGTGCTACAGTTACAAGTCAGATTCTCTTGTTGCGCTACCTCGGCTCCCACCCATTCACCCCACCCTCCAGCAACTCAAAGAACGGCCACACCGCGCAGAAGTCGTCGCCCGGGCCGAACATCGTGTGCCCGGTCCGCACGATCGAACCGTCGGCGTTCTTGTGCAGCGCGCTGACGCCGGGCAGCACGCCCCGGTCGGTCTGGTAGCCCATCGCCTTGGTGAACTCGCTGCCGTGCCCGCTGACGCAGCGGAAGTTCCACCCGCGTTTGTCGGCGAAGGGCTGCACCTTCTCCGGCGCATCGGCTGAGCACAGCACGAACGCGCACCGCCCCTCGACGTGCTCGGCGATTCCCCGGAACCCGTCCGCCCAGAGCGTGCAGTACCGGCACCCCGCGCCCATGTTGTGGATGATGAGCAAGTCCTCGTGCTCGCCGAACAGCTCGCTCAGCCTCACGGCAGACCCGTCGGGGTTGGCAAGCTCCCAGTCGTCTACGGTCTCGGGCCCTTGGGCCCGGATCGCTTCGAGCAGCTCTTTCTTGGCTTCGAGGACTTTTGTGTAAGCGTCGGTGAGCGAGGTCGTCATGGCTGGGCTCCATGCTGCCAGCCCAGCTTACCGAACTGAGTTGTTCAGGTTGTTGGTGCCATCGGTGCCCTAAAGGCCATCGTGTACTGGAACCCGGTCAGCGGGTACGCCAGCATCAGCCTGTGCGTGCGGAATTCGTCGATCGGGCGGCCGAGCGCATCGCACATCCGCTGGATCATCTCGCCGTAGCGCGGCACCTCGGGCACATCGAACGCGTCCATCCCGACGGGCATCAGCTCGATCTGCTCGCTCGTCGGGATCCTGTCGCGCTCGCTCGTCGGGTCGTTCGGGTTCGAGGGCCCGCGTGCGCCGGGCTTGAACACGAAGAGCTCCCCTTCGCTGCCCGGGTACAGGCTCTTGTGCAGCACGAGATCGAACACCAGCGTGCGGACGGGCAAGTCCATGACGAGCGACACACCCCTGAGCGGCGACTCGGGCGCCCCATACCGGCGCGAGCCTCGTTTGTCGATGCTCACCGTGAGCATGTCGACGACCGCATCTTTGCCGAGCTTGTCGAGCACGAGCTTGTGGCAGAGCTGGTTCCCGAGCATGGTTGACTCGAGTTCCGCCGGCTCGTTCGCGTAGAAATCCTGCAGCTGCATCGGGTCAGCGGAGAGATCGCTGGCGTCGCGCCCGGGTTCGACGAACGGTGTCCCAAAGACGAAATAGAACGGTGTGCCCGGCCTGAGCCGGCGGATGTCGAACGCGCCGTGCAGCGTCGTCGTTTCGATAACCTCGGGCTCGTCCTCATTCGGGACGAAGAACATGGTGTTGAGCCAGAGCGAGGCCTCAACCCCGATCACGTGGCGCATCCCTTTGAAGATCTCGCTCCGGCTCTTGGCCGCTGACTTGGCGCTGAGTTCTTTCGATTCGGACCCGAGCGCCGCGTTGAGCGACGAGCGCGTGCCGTACTTGTTGCGGATCATCGCCGCGAACGAATCGATTGCCTGGATCGCGTCGTCTATCAACACGTCCTCGACACCGTGATCTGCAGCAGCAAGGACAGCCGAACGAAGCGACTCTGGCCCGGGGATATTCGCGAGCAGTTCATCGGGCGTTTCCGAATCGAGCGAAGACATCAACCTGCTCACGGTCACGCGATTGAGACCGAGCGTTCTGCCCAATGCCGAGACGTTCAGGGGCTTGTCGGCCACCACCGAGACGACCGATCGCAGCGAGACCTGCAAGGCGTTGCCGACGGCTTCTCGCTCAGTCTCCAGTGTCACGACGCTATTGGCAGACATCTGGATAGCTTACATTCGAACCTGTTCACCATGTAGAGCGATTGCGCGAGGAGTGCGAAGATTAGGTAAGAAAAACTCCGGATTGTGCTCAGCACAGAGCGGGCGATCAACGGATCAGCGGTTCCGCATGAACTCAGCAACGTGCGCGAACACGCCCTGCAGCACTGACTTTGATGGTTCAGGTGTGCCGACCTCATCGAGCGATTCGTCCATCAGCGCCAGCCACCGGTCACGCGCTGCCTCATCGATCGCAAACGGCATGTGCCTCATCCGGAGCCTCGGGTGCCCGCGTGCCTCGGAATAGCGAGTGGGCCCGCCGAACCGCTGCACAAGAAAGTCGCGGAGCCTGACTCTCGCCTCCTCAAGATCAGTTTCGCCGGCCTGTGTACGTGCGCGCTCGTACATCGGGCCGAGTATGTCGTCCGATCGAACGCGCCGATAGAACGATGCGGTCAGGCGATCAAAGCCGTCTTCACCTATCTGTTCGTAGACCCTGTCCTCGCCGAGTTGGGTCACACCGATCGCTGACCTGTTGTCTGGCTAGAGGCTTGGTTTGCCTGACCAGCCTGGGACTCGGCAGCCTCGTCCACGAAGCCGTGCAGCTTGCGCGAGCGGACTGGGTGCTGGAGCTTGCGGATCGCTTTGGCCTCGACCTGACGCACTCGTTCGCGGGTGACCTTGAAGATGCGTCCGACCTCTTCGAGGGTATAGGTGTACCCGTCGCCGATGCCGTAGCGGAGTTTGATGATCTCCCGTTCGCGGTACGTGAGCGTGCGGAGCACCTGCTCGATGCGTGACTTGAGCATCTCCTGCGTAGCCGTCTCCTGCGGCGCCTGCTGGTTCTGATCCTCGATGAAGTCACCGAAGTAGGAGTCCTCGCTCTCGCCCACCGGTCGGTCAAGGCTGATCGGCTGCCTGCCGATCTTCATCACGCGGTGCACATCCTCGAGGCTCATACCGGCCTTGTTGGCGATCTCCTCGAAGCTGGGCTCGGTGCCCGTCCGCTGGAGGATCTCCTTCTGGATGTTGCGGAGCTTGCTCATCGTTTCGATCATGTGGACCGGGATGCGGATCGTCCTCGCGTGGTCCGCGATCGCACGAGTTATTGCCTGGCGGATCCACCACGTCGCGTACGTCGAGAACTTGTAGCCCCGGCGGTACTCGTACTTATCAACCGCACGCATCAGCCCCGTGTTGCCCTCCTGGATGATGTCCAGGAACGTCAGGCCGCGGTTGCGGTACTTCTTCGCGATCGACACAACCAGGCGGAGGTTGCCGCCCGAAAGGTCACGCTTGGCCTGCTCGTACTCCCAGAAGACCGTGTCGATCGTCTTCACGCGTTCGGCGAGTTCCTCTGGTGTTTCGAGCACCAACGAGCGAAGGCCCGACTGCTCTTCCCGCATGACGTCGATGTCTTCGGGGTCGTACTTGCCCGGGTTCTTCTCCGCCTCAGCGATCCTGTTGTCGAGGGCCGAGCATTTGGCGCTGATGCTCTTGAGCTTGCGAACAAGCGGGACAATCCGGCCCGTCCTCAGGCAGAGCTCCTCGGTCAAAGCAGCCATCCTGCGCCGGCGGATCGCCATCCGATCGCCGAGATCACGCGCGACGCGCGTGTGTTGGAGCTCGATCGCGCGCTCGCGGGCAGCCCAGTCTTCCTTGTTGAGCTCGATCAACCGTTCGAGCGTGCGCACGTTGTTTGGGATGCGCGCCGCTATCTTCTGCTTCGCGTTGTCCTCTGCGGTCGAGATCCGCATCGTCCGATCGAAAGGCAGGTCGCCCGCGTCCACAGCCTTGAGCGTGTCGACGGCGAGCTGCAGCACGTAGTCGCTCTCGAGCGCACGCCTGCGGAAGATCATCCGAGTTGTCTCGATCTTCTTGGCGAGCCTGATCTCTTCTTCGCGCGTCAAGAGCGGGATGTTGCCCATCTGCGTCAGGTACATGCGCACCGGGTCGTCGATCCGCTTGGCGACAGCCTCGAGTGACTGCTCGGCGTCGGGCTGCTCAGCCCCTGCCGGCTGGGTCTCTTCCGGGACCTGCTCTTCTTCCGGGATGTGCACGTCTGGCGCTGTGCCTGGCTTGATGTTGGCGTTCATGTACGCCTGCAGCCACTGGTGCTTACCCCGGTCCTCGCCGCCCGAGACGCTCATCGCGCGGAACGTGCTGGGTCCCGAGTCTTTCGGCGCGTCGACGGCAGGCCTGCCGTTCTTCTTTGTGAGCCTGTAGACCCTCGCGCGGAATTCGAGCTCGTCGACGAGTTCGATCTGGTTCTTGTCGAACACGACAAGCAGCTCGTCAAGAGCCTCAGGCTCGATCATCTCGTCAGGAAGGGTGTTGTTGACTTCCTCGTAGCTGAGCCAGCCGCGGTCCTTGCCGAGCTCGATCAGATCATCAAGTGCTGGGTGGTACTGCTGAAGCACGCATTATCCCTTTCTCGACCGGCGCCGATCCTGGCACCGGGTAACTTTACGCACCCGACTCACGCCGGGGGCTACTCACTCTCACTCGCCCCGCTCGGGGTTTCTAGTGCGGTTTGACCCGCGGGAGAATCCTCGTATTGGGCCCAAAGGCCCCTTTCTGTGCCTTGATCTGCTCCAACCTGTCCGCCGTCGAAGATGCCGGTTTCGCCTCTACCGTCGAGGCGTGCTGACGGAGCGTTTGGAAGCAGACGTTCAGCGTTTCAGCCATCTGCTGGGTGTTCTCGTCGTGGCGCCTACTCACGTCGCGTTCGAGCTCGATCGCCAGCGTGTGGTTCTCGCCAGTTGACCTGAGCCGGTCAACGACAGAGAGCACGTCGGTCCTGCCGGTCCCGTGCGCTAGCTCGCGCATGGCCTCAAAGACGGGCCAGAGTCTCGTCTCTCGGCACTCGCTCTCGAGCAGCGCCTCATTCTCGTCCATCCCGATCCATCGCTCCGGCATCGAAAGCATGCAGCCGAGGATCTCGGCTGTTACCGACCGGTGAGGTCTGTACTCGATTTCATCGATCTTTGGCTCTGCCTCGACCGGAGCAAGGCGTGGCGCTCGCTTGCCGCCCTCGCGCACGAGTTCGGCGACGGTGTCCGTCGTCAGACCTGAGAGCTCACTCAGCCTTCGGACCACAAACTGCCAGCGCACCTTGTCCGCCGATGCGAGACCGAGCTGGCCGAGTGTCCTGAACTCCTCACGGATCGCGCGCTCGGTCTCGGCGGCACCCGCTGTAGCCAGCCTCGATCGAAGCCGGCCCAGTCTGTACTCGAGCAGCTCGGTCGCCTCTGCGATGGCTTGGCGCAGCACATCAGCGCCGCCTTCCTGCTTCAAGAGTTCGTCCGGGTCCTTTGCGTCGGTGTATCCCGCGAGCGTCGCGATCTTCGCGTCGATCGGCAGCGTCAGGAATACCTCTGCGGCCCTGTCAGCGGCTTTCTGGCCCGCTTCATCTCCATCAAACAGGAAGACAACCGTGTGGCAGAGCCTCTGAAGCACTGTCGCGTGCTTGGTGGTCAGCGCGGTGCCGAGCGTCGCGACTGTGTTTGTGATCCCCGCCTGGTGGCACGCGATCACGTCGGTGTAGCCCTCTGCTATAACCGCAACGCCCTCACGCTGGATCGCGCGGTTGGCCAGATCGAGCCCGAAAAGCGTTGATGACTTGTCAAAGACAGGCGACTCCGAACTGTTGATGTACTTGGGTTCGTCCTCGTCGTTGATACGCCGACCACCGAACGCGATGACGCGGCCGATCTGGTCACGGATCGGGAAAACGAGCCTGTTCCGCTGCGCGTCGTACGGCGCCTGCCCCCTGTCGGACGCCTTGAGCAGTCCGAGCTGCATGAACGGGTCGAGCTTGTGCCCTTTGCTTTCAAGGCATTGGCGCAGGCCGTCCCCCCTATCGGGCGAAGCGCCTAGGTGGAACGCGTCGACCATCTCTTTGCTGATCCCGCGTTTCTCGATGAGCTCGCGAGCCGCGGTTCCGTGCTCAGCGTGTCTAAGGATTGACTTGAAGAACCGCTCCGCGAGTTCGTTTGCCTCGATGAGGACCGACTTCGTCACGCTGTCCGCGTTGTCGTTGGATGTGCGCTTTCTGTGCCGCTCCTGGAGCTTCACGCCCGCGCGGTCGGCGAGGTACCTGATCGCCTCACCGAACGTCATCTGGTGATAGTTCTTGACGAACTCGTACACGTCGCCGCCGGCGCCACAGCTGAAGCACTTGTAGATCTGCTTCTGGGGTACGACGGTCATCGAGGGCTTCTTGTCATCGTGGAACGGGCAGAGACAGACGTACTCCTTCCCCCGTGCTTTGAGCTCGATGTGCTCACCGATCACGCGCACGATGTCGGACGCGTCTCTGACGCGCTGAATGTCATCGATGCCGCTGGAGTCCATCGTCACAGGCCTATCCGTGCCTCTTTGCCCGTCTGTTGCAGGCGGGGTTCTCAACGTGTGTTCCGATCCATGCCAAATCTGACCGGCAGAGGAAGAACCTCGGCAGGCAGCATCCCGCGAGAGCGGGCATGGAGTCATTCCAGACCGTTGGTGGGGGCGCCAGTGGGGGATTTGTCCCTGAGGGCAGAAATTGCCCTGTGCGGGGACCAGAAAGGCCGCTTGCCACCGCATGAACGGTAGCACGGGTTGTGGGGGTATCAATCGACTTTCGATCGCCCCTCACCGAACCAGCGTTTCGGGCGTCTCAGGGCATGTCAGATCCGTACTATCGGCCGTATGGAACGACGATCGGTGCATTTCACAGGCCGGGTGCAGGGAGTGGGCTTCCGCATGACAGTCAGGGCAGTGGCGCAGAGCCTCAAGCTGTCTGGGTGGGTCAGAAACGAACCCGACGGCACTGTCCTGATGGAAGTTCAGGGCCCTTCCGACACCATCGATCAATGCCTTGGACGTATTCAACGCGAGACTTTCGGCCACGTGGCCGACCGACAGGAATCGATCCAAGACGTTGAGGATTCCGAAACCGGCTTTGAGATCCGCTACTAACGCACCATCGGCCCCGATCTGGTGAGACAGCCGACAGGGCGATCTGCTTCTTGCGGCTGCTTTGACACACCAGCGCGTCGCCTCTTGGGTATCCTCCCTGTTACCCGAGCCTGTTTCCGAGCACCGCTTACGGAGGAGCGCAGCACCATGTCCGGCGTCACAAGCTACGACACCCTCGACAGTCTCAAGGCCCTCGTCTCGGACGCCTACGTCAACCTCAAGGTGAGCCTGAAGCTCGAACTGACCAAGAGCCGCGAGACCGTGCTCGAGTTGTTCGACCGCGTCCGCAGGCAGTACCCGTCGATGAGCCACTTCGGACGTCACGGCGAGGAACTCGCACTCGAAAGCGGCACCGGTGAGACGCCCTACAGATGGCTCGCGGTCCGCACGAGGAACATCCGCTCGGGTGTGGTCAACCCGGATGATTTCCAGTCCGCGCACGCGCTGCACCGCCACGTGCTCGAGGTGATTCCTTACTACCTCAATATCAGCCCGCTCGACATCGACTCGGTCGAGTTGCTCTTTGGCGCCGACATCATGGCAGCCGGCAACCACGACGAAGCCGTCTACAACGCGCTTATCGCTGACTCGCCGCTCTCGAACCTGCTTGTACACGACTGCACCGTCACCGATTGTCAG
>WUAK01000056.1 GCA_009827205.1 Phycisphaeraceae bacterium
AACCGCTTCGGTCACGATCGAACGCAGATCGTCCTCGCTCACCGTCCTGCCGCTGACGATGATCGCACCGTCGGCCTGCACATTCACAATCAGCTCGCGCAGCGTCACGGAGATGGGCCCCCCGCTCTCTGCTTCAGGGAGTGCGATCTGCATCTCGCGCTCGGACTGCTGAAATGTCGTCGCAACAAGGAAGAAGATCAGCAGCAGGAACACGATATCGATGATCGGCGTCAGCTCGATCGAGGGTGTTGTGTCAGAGGCTTTGGCTTTCAGTAGCATCGGAGTTCCTTCAGCCGATCGCGCCGCCGCGAACCGCGAACGGCTCAGCGACCACGCCCTCGTGATCTTCGTCGGTCACATCGTCAGCCTGACCCGTCGCCTTTGCGATCGACTCAACCGCGTCCAGACAGACCGCGTCCATCTCGCGAGTGAGATTCTCGATCCTCCCACTGAACCAGTGGTAGATCACGAGTGCAGGGATCGCCACGACGAGCCCAGCAGCGGTGGTGATCATCGCCTCGTAGATGCCCTCTGCAAGCAGTTCTGTCTTGCCAAGCGCCTCGCCCGAGAGCGCGACAGTTTGGAACGCTTTAATCATGCCAAATATCGTGCCCACAAGACCCAACAGCGGCGCGATCGCCGCGACAACAGAGAGTGCCCTGAGCCTCCGACGGAGCATAAAGATCTCGTGCTCTCCCGACGCGACCATGTGCTTCTCGACAGACTCCATCGGTCGGCCGATACGCTCGACACCGCCGAGAACAGTTCTCCCGATCGGGCTGTCTGACTGCTTGCAGTAGTTGACCGCCTCGTCTCTTCCCCTTTCACCGCGTTCGAGAACCGGCCAGAGACCAGAAGCGAATCCGTCCGGGATAACCTGCTTCTTGCGGAGCACAATCGCGCGTTCGACCGCGACGGTCACAATCACAAGCGAACAGATCGCGATGGGCACCATCATCCAGCCGCCCTTGACCGCGAAATCCCAGACCGAGTTTACCGCGACATCCGCAACCTCATTCGAAGCCGCCTCCTGCGCGAGTGTGTAGAGCATCACCGTATCCACCACATCGTTCCTTTCTGATTAACCGCCATGCTCAAGACGCGGCGTCAGCCTGTCGAGCCTGCGTTCAGACATCGTTGCCCAATCGGTCTCGTTGAATCGATCGATCACATCCGTATATTGCTTGATTGCGTCGTCGGTCCGATCGAGCTCCTCGAAGCACCGCCCCGCTTCATACAGCGCCGCAGCGCTCCACTGCGGGTACGCATAAACGAGATCCACACGCAGGAACGCCCTGACCGCCTCCTCGTGATCCTCCTGAGCAAACAGGCACTCACCGATCTGGAACTGCGCTCTCGCGGCGGTTTCACCATCATGCGATTCGACAACCTCGATGTACCCCTCGATCGCCTCGTCGTGACGTCCCTGATTCTCTTTCGCCCAGGAACTACCGAAGAGTGCTAGGTATGCGCGGTCATCATCCGGATATTCGTCGAGGAAATCCTGATACAGCTCTTCCGCCCTCGCCCAGTACTGCAGCCCACCGAATACCTCACCGAGCCTGAGCACCGCGACTGGCCTGATCGAATCGTCATCGAAATCCCCCGCGATCTCAAACAACGCCTGTGCTTCTGAGAGCTTCCCGAGAAACAGATTCGACTCACCCGCGAGCATGGCAGCCGAAGCACTCAGCCTGTCAGCCGGCTCACGCACGGCAAGCGGGTACAGCGCATCGATGGCCTGGATGTGTTCATCTAATGCCCGCGCGCTCACACCTAGTCTGTACCGCGACTGCTCGACGACCAATGGGTCTACTTCTTCTGTGTCGAGAAGCACGTTTGCGCAGTAATTCGCAGCGTCCTGATATCGCTCTTGCGACATAGCCAAGACAGCGAGTTCGAGTCCTGTATGCGCGGCGAGTCGGCTCTCTGGATAGCTGCTGATGAGAGCTTCGAAGGAAGCTTCTGCATCATCAGGTCGTTCGAGCTCAACGAGCGATCGACCTCGCTCGTAGAAGACAGTCGCCGCGGTCTGATCATCGAGATCAGAGAGCATGTCCCGCGACCGCTCTACCTCATCCGAGAGCTCTGCAGCAAGCTCGTGGTCTCCCGCGCGCGATGCAGCAATCACACCGAGCGCTCTTGCATGATTACGGACCGATGAATCACCAGCATTATCAGCGAGGTTCCCAAGAACTTGCAGTGCTTCCTCGTACGATCCTGCTGATAGAAGGGCTCTGCCTTGCTCGAGAACCGTCGCGTTGGCGAGTTCACCACCAGAAGATTCCGCGGCCTCGGCAAAGTAGTCAGCCGCCCTTGCATCGTCCCCAGCCTCGCGCGCCAATTGCGCCAGCTGACGAAGCGCATAGCCTGCGACATCTTCATCACCGAGCCTCGAAGCGCGTTCGAACGATCGTGCAGCGTTCTCACGGTCCTCAAGTTCGAGTTGCACAAGCCCGAGCTCATACGCGGCGCGTGCGCTGGTTTCGTCATCAGTCCCTGCGGCAAGAACCTCTTCGAAGACTCTGGCAGCCGCTCGGCGGTCGCCGGCCTTGGCGTGAGACAGCCCTAGACGCAGAGCAGATCCGCTCCACGATGGCGCGTCCGTCCCGAGTTCGACATATCGCCCGAGCCATTCAGCGGCTTCATTCCATCGCTCGGCGTTGTACGCCATATCGCCCAGAGCGAGCAGGCCTGCCTTGTATTGCTCGATGTCCTGCGTGGTCTCGAATAGGTCGCGAAGCGTCTGTGAAGCAGCATCGGTCTCACCGATCTGTCGCAAGCTCATACCAAGCCTGTATTCAACAATGCTCTCGAGCTTGTGACCCTCGGGGATCTCATCGGAGAGCCTTGCGAACTGACGTGCCGAGTTTGGATACTCTCCTTGTTGGTACGCGCTCTCGGCTGAGAGGAATCTCGCCTGGATCGCCGAGTCTCCTTCTAGTCCGTCCGCGGCTTCCTCAGCTAGCCTGCTCGCTGTTGTCTGGTCGTCTGCATTCTGAGCAAACGAAGCCGCCGCGAGGAGCGCCTGGCTTTCAAGAGAGTGACCCCGGAACTGTTCCTTGAACCCACGCAGCGTTCGAATCGCTTCCTCATGATCACCGGCCTTGCCCTGCGCGATACCAAGCTCGTAGGTCATCTCCGGGAGCAACTCAGATCGTGAGTATTCTTCGACGGCGTCCGCAAGTAGATCGGCAGCGCGTCCTGGTTCACCAGACTCTGAGAGCGCTCGCGCTTCCCAGTAAGCCGCGTCATCGTGGAGATCCTCCGGCCCCTCTAACTCGACCTGCCGGAGCGCCCGAATCGCCGAGTCAAACTCACCTAGCAGCGTCGAGACACGGCCGATCTCAAGATCGAGCCTGCTTTCCGAGCGGTCGTTGAGTGCTCCCCGGCTGATCGAGTCCAGTACTTCGCGTGCCTCTGTCTGACGGCCAAGGTCAGAGAGCACCTGTGCAGTACCAAGCTTGGCCTCAAACGGCGATGATGACCCGGACTTCGCGGCTGCCCTCTCATACGCGTTCAACGCCTCATCGAGCCTGCCGATAGCCTGCAGGCTCCGACCCTGCGCCAGAAGCGCCTGTCCTGCCAGGGCAGAACCACTCCTTCCGATTCTGCCAAATCTGTCCGCAGCCTCTGCATGACGGCCGAGCTTGGCCTCTGAGAGACCAGCAAAGTATGAGGCTCTTTCACCCGGAGCGCCCGCAAGCAAACCCTCAAACTCGTCATATGAATCGATCGCCCGGTCAGCCTGCCCTGATCGGTACCACGACTCAACCAGCAATGCCGAGGCCTGTGGCATCAACTGGTGAGAATCATGGCGTCTGGTCGCCCGCTCAAGGAGCGCCGCCGCTTCGCGAGGCTCTCCTAGAGCAAGCCTGCTCTGAGCCGAAAGCAGCGAAGACTCCATCGCGAACTGGAAACGATTCTGGCCAAGCACCGGCTCGAGCGCTTCGACGACCTCCTGGTGCCGCCCCAACCGGCTCGCGGCGACGGCCAAACCGTACCTCGCCTGATCCACCAACTCGTGATCTGGGTAGCGATCGATGAACCGCTCATACTCCTCGATCGCCAGGTCATCCAGACCCCGGCTGAGCATGCCCGACGCGGCGTTGTAAGTATCGACGGGTTGTCTCGAATCTTGCGCCTGAATCGGCAACGCGCACGCGAGCCAGGCGACAGCGACGATCAGGTGAGTAAGCACACGACTCTTTTTCATTTCTGGAGCTCCCGAACCGCAGGATGCGCCACCCGCGACAGCCCGTCATCTTTGCTCGAACCGTTTCTTTCGTTGGGAGCCCGAGGGTATTCGTTGCAGGGGCTTACCCAATAAATTCAATTTTCTTTTGTGATATAAATATCTGCGCGGCGAAACAAGCCGGATTCACCGGCCAACCGATCCGTATCCACGCTGTTCGGCACAGGGTCGGCCCACCACCGATCTCGCCCGTCCCATGGTGACACCACCTTACCGCGATCGGGCTTCGACGCCAACCCGTTCTGCCCGATCCTTGCCCCAAGCCTGCATTCTGCAACGACAAACCCCTCGGACCGGGAGTCCGAGGGGCTGATTTTGCGCGATGCGACCGGCCCCGCCCTCCCTACTCACATTCAGGAGGGCGAGACCCGTCACATTGTGATCCGTTAGCGTCTGCGTCTTGTGGAACAAAGCCCGCCCGCCGCGAGCAGGGAGAGCGAAGCCGGTGCCGGGATTGGCCTGATCCGAACGCCGTCGATGCCCATGTATGCCGCGGTGCCCGGGCCACCAGCGAACTGCGAAGCGATGGCAAGCTCGAAGTCGTCAGCCGGGGCGACAAAGTTCAGTGTGCCGAAGGTCCAGACGATGTCGTCGTCCGCAATAGCCTGCTTCGTGAGCGTGACCGAATCGCCGAACGCGGTCCCGTCCGCGTAGAAACGCCAGAAACCGTCAGCGCCGACCCACGAGCCTCCGGGTTGCTGGAAGCCAAGGTTGGTGTGCCAGAATTCGATCGTGTAGGACTGCCCACCGGTGAAGCCGGTCAGATTCTGCGCGATAGCCTCGTTGACGCCCGTGCCGGTCGAGCCGCCCCGAACGAATGTCCCGCCGTTGGGTGAGAGCACCCATGGGTTGCCGGTGCTGTTGAAGGGCCCCGTAGCGTCGCAGGTATCCGCCGAACCCGACCACGCAAACCAATCAGTTGGGATGTTGCCCGCCCCGACAGGCCCGGTGAGATCTTCATTCAAGACAACCTGTGCTGATGTCGTCGTACAAGCAGCCGTGATAGCAGCAGCAGTGAGTCTCTGATAGGCGTTCATGTGTTTCTCCCTCAGTCTTGTGATTCCCGCACCCGTGGCGGTCACAAGAACATCCGGAGAACATGGCCGGCAACGACACGCCGGCGGCAAAATTTCTCAGATGAGCGTTATCAGCACTCTGGAACTCGCACGCTCACATTGAGAGCGAGCCCACCCTCGGCGGTTTCCTTGTACTTGGTGGCCATATCCTGGGCGGTCTCCCACATCGTCTTGATGACGTCATCAAGCGACACCCGAGCCTCGGACGGATCGCTGCCGATGGCTATATTCGCCGCAGTAATCGCCTTGATCGCCCCCATCGTGTTCCGCTCGATACAGGGGATCTGGACCAGGCCCCCCGCTGGATCACATGTCAGCCCGAGATGGTGCTCCATTGCGATCTCAGATGCCATCAAACACTGCTCGACAGTCCCGCCCAGACAATGCGCCAGGCCAGCCGCTGCCATCGCGCTCGAAACCCCGATCTCGGCCTGGCACCCACCCATCGCCGCAGAGATCGTGGCTCCCTTCTTGAACAGACTCCCGATCTCGCCCGCCGTGAGCAGGAAGTCGATCACACCCTGCTCATCTGAGTCCTCGTAGAAGCACCAGTAGTACATGAGCACCGCCGGTATAACACCAGCAGCTCCGTTCGTCGGCGCTGTCACGACGCGCCCGAAGCACGCGTTCTCTTCGTTGACTGCGAGCGCAAAGGTGCTGACCCAGCGGTTGATCTTGGTGAAGTCGTTCGTGCTCTTGGCAATCGATCCGAGCCACTGCTCGATCGTTGCCTCGGGAGTATTCCCAGGGACATCGCCCAGCATCTTCCTATTCATTCTGGCTGCTCGCCGAACAACATCGAGCCCGCCAGGCAGCGTCCCCTCAGTGTGACACCCACGGTAGATGCTCTCGAGCATCACACGCCACATGTTGACAAGGCCCTTCTCGGTCTCCTGCTCTGATTGCCATACAAGTTCGTTCTGCATCACCAGCTGCGGGATCGACCAGTCCCTTTCCTCACAGATCCTGCTGATCTGCTCCGCCCGTTCGATCGGGAAGGGCAACTCGACGCTCCTGTGTTCATTGGGCTGGTAGTCCTCCTGCACAACAAACCCACCGCCGACTGAGAAATATGTCTCTTCAAGTTCGGTGCCGCTCTCAAGATATCCCGTGAACCTGATGCCGTTCGTGTGGTAATCAAGCCGCTCGTCCATGTGATAGACAAGATCCTCGGCAAGGCTGAATGCTACTTCACGCTCTCCACCGAGCCTCAACACACCAGAGGCGGCTATTGCGCTCGCCCGATCTTCAACACCAACCGTGCTGCATGTCCTGAAGTCCTCGCCAGCAAGCGCAAGAATCACAGCGACCCCTGTCCCGTGACCACGCCCAGTCTTCGCGAGAGATCCGTACAGATCAGCTTTGACACGTACCACCTGCTCAAACTCACCCGAACTCCGCAGCTGACTGAGAAACTTCTGAGCGGCTCGCCAGGGCCCCAGCGTGTGCGAACTGGAGGGGCCGATCCCAATCTTGAATATGTCGAAGACGCTGATGGGTTCCATTGCCGGATTGTTGCCAGTACAAGCCCCGCTTTCACTGGTCAACCTGCGAATAGGTGCGCAGCTAGGGAGAGTTCTGCTCCGCTGCTTCCCTGAAGCGTGTACTTCTTCAGAGTCTCGTTGAACGTTGTGACCTTGGCAGCAGTCATCACCCTACCCACGCAGGGGATGCTTGCCCTTTGATTCGCGTGCTTCATTGAGAGCCGCTAGTGCGCTGGGCTCTTTCGCGATCAGTTTGATGAGCTGACTCCGAGTGCACATGAGCCTGGTCGATGCTCGCTTCAGATCAAGCCCAGCGTTGTGGATCACATCTAACGCCTCGGCGAGCATCGCCGGGTAGTCACGGTGATCAGCGTTGCATGCGATCTTCCCGTCTCTGACGCGCGACCTCCAGAGATCCGAACCGATGTCACCAAGCGGAACCGGCGCCCTCGCCTGAATGGCAAGCTGAAGCCTGAGCCTCTTGAGCGCGACACGCTTGTTCACTTCAGGGCTCCGTCGCTCGCCCGCGTGAGCCTCGACACCAGTGGGTTTGTGTGTCAGCGTCACCATTGTCTGGACTCGGTTTCGGTGCTGTCCGCCCGGTCCGGATGTTCGACCTCTCCCAAGGACGCATTCAGTTAAGAATGTGTCGTCATCAAGCGTTGCCGGGTGGGGCGCGGAGACATAGATCGGATCGATGAGCGGATGCGCACTCATGACATCCCCGGTGCAGCGCGCAGCAGAAGATCATCTGGTCCGATCGTCTGCAATGTGTGATACCCAAGCCCCGCGATCATCGCGGCGTTGTCCACACAGAACCGCATCTCAGGAAGCACAAGCTGAAGACTCTTGCTCTGAGCCAGTTCCGTGATATCACGCCTGATGCGCGAATTCGCGGACACCCCACCGCCGATGATCAATGACTTCGGCTTGTTCCCCATCGCATCCAGAGCGCGCTCAAGCTTCAGCACGATTGCCCTGCTTGCGGCGCGCTGGAAGCTAGCGCACAGGTCGCGCTTACGCCCAACCGTCAATTCGGTATTGTCCTTCGGGAAAACACCGCCTGGCCCCGGCACCCCTCGGACCTCGTACAACAGCGCGGTCTTGAGACCCGAGAACGAGAAGTCGAGCGATTCCCGGCCGAGCCTGCTCACAGGCAGATCCACGGCTCTGTCGTCCGATGCACCATCCGAAGCAAGCTTGTCAACGACAGGCCCTCCGGGATGACCGAGCCCCAGAATCGCCGCCGCTTTGTCGTACGCCTCACCGACCGCGTCATCGATTGTTCCGCCAAGTTTGCGGATCTCAGTGGGTGAGTCGCACTCGAAGATGGTTGAGTGCCCACCGCTGATCACGAGCCCCAGAGCCGGGAAGATGCCGTCTATCCCTACATCTGTGTTCAGCAGCCCGGCCCAGAGATGCGCACGAACATGATCTACTCCAACCAGAGGCACACCGAGCGACCATGAGAGCGACTTCGCCGCCGAGACACCGACAAGCAGCGCACCGATGAGACCAGGGCGATGGCCGACAGCGATCGCTTCCAAATCAGAGAACTCACAGCCCGCATCTTTGATGGCCTGCTGAACCACACCCGTGATGCGTTCTGCATGCGCCCGGCTGGCCAGCTCAGGGACAACACCACCGAACGCCTCATGGATCTCGTGCTGGCTCGCAACAACGCTCGAGCGTACATGCCTGCCGTCCTCGACGACACTGGCCGCGGTCTCATCGCACGAACTTTCGATCCCGAGAATCAGCATTCTGTCATCTTACGCGTCGATCCAACGGAGCCGGCTGCTAGAATTGCAAACAACCATATGAACACCTCTAAACGCGACGAAGTCAAAATCCAGTCCGAACGAGCCGTACTGGCAGCCGTCAGGCTTCCCGATTCCAGGTACAACCCCGATGACCCGTTCGGAGAACTCAAGGCCCTGGCCGAGCAGGCCGGCGCGGTGGTAGTGGGCACACTCGATCAGATGCTTCAGCGTCCTATCGCGGGCACCTACATAGGCACCGGCAAATTGGATGAACTGAAAGCTCTATGCGACGAACTTGGCGCACAGACTGTCATCTTCGATCACGAACTCAGCCCGAAGCAGATCGCCAACATCGAGAAGACCGTCGAACGGAAGATCCTTGACCGATCAGAAGTGATCCTTGATATCTTTGCCAGCCGCGCCACGACCCACGAAGCCAAACTCCAGGTCGAGATCGCCCAGCTCGAGTACACCTACCCGAGACTGCGTTCGATGTGGGCCCACCTCGAACGGATCGCCGGCGGCTCTGCGAGCGGCGGGGTCGGCACGCGAGGCCCTGGTGAGCAGCAGCTCGAGATCGACCGCAGACTCGTCCAGCGCCGAAAGGGCCACCTCAAGCAAGAGCTCGACAAGATCCAGGCCCGCAAGGAACGCTCAGTCGAGAAACGCAACATCGACAATTTCACAGTTGGGCTCGTTGGCTACACCAACGCCGGCAAGAGCAACCTCTTCAACTCACTCACCGAAGGCGGCGCCTACGCGGACGACCGGCTCTTCGCGACGCTCATGACCCGCACCCGCAAATGGGATCTGGGCGGGGGCGTCGATGTCATGCTCTCAGATACCGTCGGCTTTGTGCGTGATCTGCCTCATAACCTTGTAGCCAGCTTCAAAGCCACGCTCGAAGAAGCCACTCACGCAGATCTACTCCTGATCGTGCTCGATGTTTCTGATCCGGCTGCGGAGCTTCACTACAAGGAAGTTGACCGCACGCTCCAGGAACTATTCGACGAGGTCTCAAAGGCATCAGAGAAAGCCGCGAAGAAAGCCGGCAACGACCGAGCGGTCGACCACTGGCAACCACCGAAACGACTCGTCCTGCTCAACAAGGTCGACCGGCTCAAGAACAACTCGGAGCTGCTCATCTGGCAGCAGCGCGTACCAAATTCACTGCCCATCAGCGCGCTGCCCGGCACCGATGACAACCCCAGCCGGGGTCAGGCCGAACTTACAGGTCTCGTGCGTGAAGTCTCGCTCGGTGAAATCCAGGAGCTTACGCTCTCGCTCCCGATGCGCGATGCAAAAGCCCTGCACACGCTCGAAACCAAGGCCGAGATCCTCGATCGCGATTACGAGGACGACCGTGTGATCGTGCGCACAAGAGTCGGCCAGAGGCTGCTCGCCGAACTCAGATCACGCGGCTCTGACATACGTGTCAACGAGGGACAAGACCCGGCGCCGCCGCGGACCTCGTGGCGCGATGCCCAAACAAGCTGAAGCGAGTCATCGAAAAACAATGACACCCGAGCGCATCGCTCGGGTGTTTCTAAAGTGACCCCACGGGGATTCGAACCCCGGTTTTCAGGATGAGAACCTGACGTCCTGGACCAGGCTAGACGATGGGGCCATCGCTGGAAGGATGATAGCCCTCACCAAATGACGTTCAAGCCTGCGCAACCGTGGTCATGCACGACCTGCGGACCTGCGCCAGTGCGTGGATCATCGCCTCATCGATGTCACCAGCGATGCAGCGGCCAGAGTCGGCGTCGGTCTCCCAGTCAACGGTCACACACCCAAAGCCCCGAGGCTCGGTCGCATTCATCTGTGCGCCAAGATCTCGGCACTCCCGCTCGCAGCGGTCGCGGGATGGGTACCACCTGCCAGTAACATCCTTGCTGCACCCGGATGTATCCAGGGGCAGCCATCCGGTGCTGTAGAGCACATCGACGGCGAACTCGTTTGGCATCGCAGAGTCTCCGGATCTGAGGGCCTATCGCAGAAATCGGCCCGTTGTCCCGATCGACTGGAGCAGATCAACTCCCGCTGGACATCGCCGGGAAGGCGACCAGGACAAGAAGATCATAGATCGCGTGTGCCCCAGCCGCGATTCCCAGACCACGTCCGAGAAATAGCGTCCCCAGATATACGCCCGAAGCGAAGAAGAAGATCACAGCAGCGACATGGATCTGTCCATCCACCCCGGATCGGTGATACGCGGCAAACACAAGCGCGGAGAACCCAATCGCCAGAACGTTCCCGATCTGCTCACGAACGCCGCAGATATCGACGAGCAGCCCGTGCGCCAACGCGATAAGAACGAACCTGAACACGAGTTCCTCGTACACCCCAGCGCCGATCGCGGTTGTCGCCCTCGCGCCCGCGGGCAACTCCGCGAACGTGTCCCCTACCCCTCCACCGAGCAATCCCGTCATGGCCGCGAGCACCAGAATTGGTGCAGCCCAGATGCAGGACTCCGCAGCCATCACGACCAAACCACTCGGCCTGATTCGCCAAGGTCTGCGCTCAAGCAGATGCCACGACAAAAGCACCGCGACCAAGGCCAGCGCCGGCAGGTGCATGCCGAATACGCCGAAGATCTCAAAGAGTGTGTTGAGTAGGCGCCGCGCAGCGAGCCCGAGTGTCGCGAGTTCTTGCTGCCAGACGACCGAACCAACTTCGTAGAACAATACCAACGGCAAAAGAAAGACCAGCACCTGAAGAGGTCTGGTCGATTCCTGCCAGTAACTTTCGAGTTCGGTTTCTTCGATGGCGGCGAGATCAGTCTCGTCTGCGGCGCTCATCAAAGCCCTTCAGCAGCTGATTACGATGCGGCCTTTGCCTTTAGCTGCGCGTTGAGGCGGCTCTTGCGGCGAGCGGCCTGACCCTTGTGGATCACACCCTTCTGTGCGGTCTTGTCGATCACTGCACAGGCGGTCTTCAGTGCGTCCTGCGCACCGCTATTGTCACCGGCCGAGAGCTTCGTCTGGAACTCCTTGATCGCTTCACGCATAGTGCGGAGGCGCCAACGGTTGCGGGCGCGGTGCGTCTGGTTCTGACGGATTCTCTTCTTTGCCGAGACAGAGTGAGCCATTGAGCCTTGTTCCTTCAGGCGTGAAGCCTGTCAATTCCACGCCCGGACGCCTCGCCCGAGCCCCCGGCAGACCCTGTCCGCCGGGCACAAGTCTTGCCCCCAACCCCGGAAAGATCAACTCCCGGGGCCCTAGGACTTGCCTGGAGGGCTGATTCTTTCCTATTGTCGCACTCGCCACGCGGGCGTAGCTCAATTGGATAGAGCACCTGACTACGGATCAGGAGGTTAGGGGTTCGACTCCTCTCGCCCGTGCTTTTCTACGACCGACGCCTCCAGAGGCCTCATTTCAGCCCACAGACAATGTCTACACCCCCGGTTATGAACCCCGGAGTGACCGGAGCACACAGGCCCAGGATGCCTCTGCAGTATCATTATTGAGCCCGGAACAGCACCTGTTGTGGCCGAGTTAGCCACCGGTGCATACCCCAAGTTGCGCCAGATTCCCCGCATGACGAAAGGCCCACTGTGACGGAACAGCTCAGCAAAATCACTAAAGACCAGTGCACCGCACCACCGGCTACCTACGGCGACCTGAGCGTGCTCTTTCTGAATTGCACGCTCAACCGGACGCCCGTGCTGTCTCATACCGAGAAACTCATCGGAGTCGCGCAGCGCGTCTTCGCAGCGAA
>WUAK01000057.1 GCA_009827205.1 Phycisphaeraceae bacterium
ATCCTCGATGAGCACGCCTCCGATCTCGCGTGCGTCCTGCTTGATCTGATGCCCCACCGCGTCGGGCTCAAGCCCGCCGACCACGAGTTTGTCCAAGCAATCAGGGAGTGGACCGAACGCAACGGCGCGCTGCTGGTTCTCGACGAGGTCATCACTTTCCGTTCTGGTTACGGCGGGCTCCAGGAGCACTACAACCTCACACCCGACCTGACGGCACTCGGCAAAGTCATCGGAGGTGGTTTCCCGGTCGGAGCGATCGTTGGAAAGTCAGAGATCATGGATGTGATGGAGCCGAAACCAGGCGAGAAACCCCGATTCCCTCACTCCGGTACGTTCTCTGCAAACCCGATCACGATGACCGCCGGCCTCGTCGCAATGGAGAGATTCGACCGCGCCGCCGTCGATCGTCTCAACTCACTCAACGATCGCGCGAGGCGTGGGATCGATCAGGCAATCGCAGAAACCGGTGCCCGCGCGTGCGTCACAGGCACGGGTTCTATGTTCCGCGTTCACATGAAGCCGACACCCCCGATGAACTACCGCGAGGCCTATACAACACCTGATGAGAACAAGAGGCTCTCAGTGATGCTCGATCATCTCTTCGACAGCGGATTCGTGATGATCAACACGTGCTCTGGCACACTGTCAACACCCATGACAGAAACAGAGATTGACGAGCTCGTTGCCGCGTGCAAATCCGGGTTTGAGAAGATTGCTTTGATGCCCTAAGCCCGCTCAAAGAGCGTGGCCAGCCCCTGCCCCACCCCAACACACAGCGATGCAATACCGAGGTCCGTGTTCGATCGCCGCATCTCGTGGATGAGAGTCGTCGCGATCCGAGCGCCGCTGCAGCCGAGTGGATGACCGATGGCGATCGCGCCGCCGTTGACGTTGAGTTTCTCGCTGTCGATGCCAAGCTCGCGCTGACATGCAACAGACTGGGCAGCAAAAGCCTCGTTGATCTCGACAAGGCCAATCTGGTCAAGCTCGAGTCCTGTGCGACCAAGCATCTTGTTGATCGCAGGAACAGGGCCGACGCCCATGTAAGCCGGGTCCACCCCCGCCGCAGCGCTGGGACCCACGTACGCGATCGGCTTGAGCCCAAGCGCCTTGGCTCTCCCTGCTTCCACCAGCAGCAGCGCACTCGCCCCGTCGTTCACGCCCGATGAATTCCCAGCTGTCACAGACCCTTGGTCGTCATTGGCAAAGACGGGCCTGAGCTTTGCGAGCTTCTCGATCGTCGTGTCGGGCCTCGGGTGTTCGTCGGTATCAACCGCGACCGGATCACCCCTGCGCTGAGGAATCTCGACCGGGACGATCTCATCGGCGAACCTGCCCTCGCCCTGGGCCACACTCCATCGCTTTTGGCTCTGCAGCGCGAAACTGTCCTGATCCTCTCGAGAGATGCCATGCTTCCTCGCGACGTTTTCAGCGGTCTCCCCCATCGCATACGGGTGGTACATCTCAGCGAGTTTTGGGTTGACAAACCGCCAGCCGATGGACGTGTCGTAGATCTGCTGCGTGCGGTCGTACGCCGTCTCGGCCTTGCTCATCACAAGCGGAGCCCGGCTCATCGACTCGACACCGCCCGCAATGAACACGTCACCGTGATCAGCCTCGATCATCCGGGAAGCGATGTTGATCGCCTCAAGCCCCGAAGCGCAAAGCCTGTTCACAGTTGATCCGGGCACGCTAACGGGCAGCCCCGCAAGAAGCGCCGACATCCTTGCCACATTCCGATTGTCTTCGCCGGCCTGGTTTGCTGCGCCCAAGTACACGTCATCGATAAGCGACGGATCGAGGCCTGTCCGATCAACAACAGCGCGGATCACGATCGCCGCCAGGTCATCCGGACGGACACCTGAGAGCGCTCCGCCGTAGCGCCCAACCGGGGTCCGAAGTGCCGCTACTACAGCTGCTCGTCTACTCATAGACGATGATAGATCGGTCAGGGCTTCTTGACCTTCGAAAGGAGCAAGTAGTCGCTCGGCTGGAGTTCGTCCTCGAACGCCCAGAGCGGCACACCGATCATCGAGTCACCCTTCTGGTGGTCCTTCCAGATGTTGATGGGCCTATCGATCACAAGCTCAGGGTTCTCATGGTCGGGGACAAACAACCTGACCTGGAGCTTCGAGCGATCAGAGAAGTACCACGTCCCGTTGCTATATGTCCACTTCGTCTCACGCGCCCAATGCTCTGAGGGGATGCGTACCGCGAGCAACTCGAACTCGTCCTGCTGGACCTTCCAAGCGCTGATCGCGGTCTTGATCGCCTTCTCACGATCCTCCCCCTGGAACTTGTCATTGGGGAGCTTGTTCTCACGGATGATCAACTCACGGAGCGAATCGGCCTGCTGCTTGAGATCATTCTTCGTCTGCTCAAGCTCGGCCTTCATCTGTTTGCCAGCTTCTTCGTCGATCGCGGACAGCAGTGTGATCTTGTCCTCCGCAAAGCCCATGACCTGAGGTATTCCACCCGTAAACCAGAGTGGTTTCTGCTCGGCTACAGCATCAGACGCATACTGCCGCGCCTGAGCCAGCTCATCCTGAATTGAACCGGGCAGGCTCTCCTTCAGCGCATCCGCTTCCGCGATGAACTGAGCATGGTTCCGCAGGAAGCCATTGCCGACACCCTCAAGAGCTGCCCCCTGATCCGTTTGCTGCTGAATGAGACGGTTGTACTTCTGGGCTATCCGGATGCACTCCGCCCTGGCCGCCTCGCCTTGCTTATAAGTATCGGCAGCAAGTGGCCTGTTGGTCTGCAGGATCATCGTGTTGGCGAACATCGACGAGAGCTCACGCAAACGCTTGCGGTCGGCATCAAACTCCGGGTACTGCGCCGGGTCAATGAGCCGTTGCAACTGTTGGTTCAGCGGCCGCAGATAGTCATGCGCTGTGACTACCTTCGCTTCGGCGTTCACAAGTTTCTGGCGAGTGTCGCCGACTCCGCGACCATCGGCGGGCAGTTTGTCGAGAGCATCCTTGACAAACCCTGCCTTGCGCTTCGCGTTCTCGACCACACCGAGCAGCCCAGAAACATCGCGGAAGTTGATCGCGAGCTGATCCTCAACCTCGCGCAACTTCTCGACCTGCTCGGTCAGATGGTTTGCGTTGGCTTCGACCTCGCGGAGATTAAACTGCGCCCCCTTGAGCACCTCCTCTTGCTGATAGTCCAGCTTCACACCAGAGTCGTCCGCAGCGGGTGCCGGAGCATCAGGCCCAATCATGATGGCCCTGAGCCTGTTGTATTCCTCTGCAGCGGCTTGGTAACGCGCCACCGCTTCGTCCCGACCCTCAGTCCCTGCCGGTATCTTCTCGAGCAACTCCTTCGCTGGGTTGATGTCTCCCAATGCCTGCTCAAGACGGCTGGCGAGCAGCTTGCCCGCCGATCCTCTGGGTGGAGTCGTCCTGTTGCCCAGACTCGCTGAGACCGACTGAAGATTCGACTCCGCTCGCCGCAGCAAGCTGTTGACCTTCTGAATATCAGCCGAGGCTGTAAATGCAAACGCGAAGCAGAGGCAAGCCGCTACACAGAATTGCAGAAACCTACCCGATCGAATCTCGTAGACGCTCATGCTCGACTCCCCCGGTCTGGTGTGCCTGATGCAACACACAAGAGTCTAATCCAACAGAGATTCATGGACAAATGAGAACAAGACTCGACTAACCTCCAGCCCGGGCAACTTTTGCCTGAATCGTCAGCTCATATTGGTCCAAGATGCCCTTGTAGAACGCATCGAACGACAAATTCCGCTCCGCGTGCTCACGAGCGTTCCTGCCGAACTTCACAGCTCGTTCACGATCCGAGACGATTCGCACAATCGCCTCAGCCCACTGATCAACCGCACCCGGCGGAGCCGTGTAACCCGTCTTGTCCACAATGTTCTGTTCTGAGAGCCCGCCTGTGTTGGTCGTAATCACAGCGGTCGACCGCATCATCCCCTCTGCAGCAACCAAGCCGAACGGCTCCTCCCAGAGCGACGGCGCAGCCTGCACCCAGAGACGCTCAAACTCGCGGTCCATGTCTGCCTTGCTGAGATGCCCCAGAAAGCCCACAGAGTCCTCGATACCGAGGGTCATAGCAAGCCTCTGGAGTTCTTGCCGGGACTCTCCCTCTCCCGCTATCAACAGTGAGAGATCGGGTACTTGCTCCCTTGCGATTGCCACAGCGCGAACCAGTGTGTCCACGCCCTTCTTCGGAACGAGCCGGCCCGCGTACCCGATCGTCGGAGGGCCAGGACAGAGCTCTAAACGCTCGGGCGTGATCGCAACACCATTCCACACCACACCGTCGACTCGAACACCCTCCGCCGAGAGTCTGCCCCGAACCCAGTGGCTGTTTGTGATAAGGCGATCGCGCGCTCGCTCAAAGTACCGCGAACGGATCGCTCTCTGTGCAAGGAAGCGAGAGTATCCAGCAATACCAAGGCACCCCTCGCGCAAGCAGACACGCCCGGCGCGCTGCGTGCAGGGCTGCCCGTTCGGAAGCGTCTTCGTGTTGATCGGGCATATCAGATCGTAGTTGACAACATGAACCAGACATGGCCAGTTCGCGAGACATCGAAGAACGAGCGGCGAAAGCTGCCACTGAAACATGCGGAGGTGAACAATTTCAGGACGAAAGCTGTTCAGCACTCGATCGAGCCCTCGCATCGCCGACAGATTCATGACAGACAAAACAGACTGGCTATGCCCCGATGCACCCCGACACTTCACATCCGCGTCAACAGGTACATCAGCCACGGGCTGGAACGAGCTTGCGAACAACATCGCCTCGTGACCGTCCGCGCGGAGTCTCTCGCGCAGACTGAGCGAGACGCGTTCTGCCCCGCCAGTATCGGTACCAAGGTCGTTGACGATAAGGACCCTCATGATCCGAGGCCCCTCGACCTGCCAGGCCTCGAGCGAGGCCGCCAGCTCTGCATACGCGTGTACTTCACAACAAGCGCCAGTAAATCCCAGAAGCCTGGTTCCCCGACTTCAAACATCTCGCGCAAAAGCACCTTGAATGCCCGCCTCCTTGGCGAGCCATTCGGCATTGCTGAAGCGATGTGCGCAGCAGGACCGCTGAGAAATCCCGCAACAGCACCCGGCCCAAGTTCACGCGCGTGCCTGCGAGCCCACACAAGCGAGTAACGCCAATCACCCGAAGCGCTCACGCGATGAACTCCACCAAGATTCCATCGGGCAAGAGGCCCCGCTTCCATCGGGATCGCAAATCGCACACCCTCGACACCCTGAAGCCTCAGGAACCAATCTGGATCAGCGTGCCGACGCATGCCGCCTCGAAAGGGAACGCGCCTCGCAAGCACCGTTGGCAGCAACACCATCGACGTCTGCAGAAGCGTATGTCCCGACAACACCGATCTCCAACCTTTGCGCGCATAGAGATAACTGCCGATATCTTCGCCATCCCCAGGGCCCCGTGAGGGCCATTGCATCTCCGCTTGCTCGGTCACAGCGAGAACGACACAACCCACGACCGTATAAAGAGCACCATCCGCAACAAGCCGTCGCGCGAGGTCGAGTTGTGTTGCGAGTTTGTCGGGCATCCATGAGTCGTCGTCATCAAGGAATGCGCACCACTCCCCGCTCGCCTCACGAATACCCACATTCCGAGCCGTCGCGTGCCCGCGTTGGCAGGGAAGAGACACAATCCTGAGACAATCGCTCCGGATTGTGTTCAATGCTTCAGTTGTCTTAGAGTCAGGACCATCCTGCACGACGATGACCTCAACTGACTCCCCCGAGGGCAGCCGCTGATCCAATGCCGAGGCTACGGCATTACAGACCTGCTTCGGCCTGCCACGGGTCGGGATGATGACTGAGACCGTCGCTGTCATCGTTCATCATCCGCATCAGAGAACTGCTCTGTTAACGCACCGCACGCGTTCACAACCTGTGACATCAAGAGCAGCACCATGAGCCTGCATTTGGCCGGAAACTCAGATTGCAGAGGCGAGAGTACCAATCGTAGATAGAACCCGAGCGATTCGGGGACTGCCTGCTGATTCTCCCCATCGCGTAGGGCTCGAAACCGAGCAGAGCCTACGCCGTAAGCGAAATGCTGCCTGAGAAAGCCCACGAGCGATTGAGGGTGCGCGTGATCCACGACCGCTCGAGGCTCAAACCCGATTTTGTTTCCCAGCGAAGACCAACGGGCGCAGAACTCCCGGTCTTCACCGGTCGGGCCAAACGCTTCATGGAATCCGCCAACCTCAAGAAAGCATTCCCTGTGCACCGCCAGATTGTTTGGCGTGAAGAACCTAGGCTTGTCTGTATTCTGAGCGAATTTCAAATAATCCACCAACAGATGACTCGCTGTCGGGCAGAGTTTGTGCGGAAGTGCATGCCGGACAGTTCCTCCGATCAGTGCCCGACTCATCCCATCTGTCTTGAAGGCTGCCGCGAGCTTCAAGAGCCAATCTGTAGCAGGTATGCAATCATCCGCTGTGAATGCGAGATACTCCATCTCGGATACTCTCGCCGCGGTATTTCTCGCTACACCCGGTCCTGCATTATCTTGTCGCAGGCACCGGACTCTAACCGGCATACCCACACTCTGAACCGCAGGAGCAAGCGGCTCTTGCGAACCATCATCGACAACGATGACCTCCCAGCGATCTGCCGGGTACTCAATCTCGGATAAAGCCGCGAGCATCTGCGCGATCTGAGCAGGCCGGTTGTAGCTGGGCACAACAACAGAGAACTTAGGCAGTTGGCTCGACTCCTGAGTCATGTGTTACTCGGCGCCATCAGATGGCGTTCCTTCCCACGCAGGTGCCTTGCACGAGAGATCTCAAAGTGCGCAAGCTTCTCTTTGATCTTGCCGGGCCCGATCGTGTGCCCAAGAAACTGCCCGATCCCATCTAGAACAACACCCACCGTGAGAGCCGGGTACGCCCTCCAGCCGATCCGATCGCGGCGAGCCTTACTCTTGAGCAGTTCCTCTCTCAGCAATCCAAAGCGGATGAACGGAATAGCAAACCCAAGAACGATGTACATCGCGCGCTTCGGAGCTGACCAGCGCTCCTTCTTCATCCTGCTCGATGCAAACAATCTACCCGAGCCAATCCGAAGCTGAAGTGTAGAACGCCATGTCGATGGATTAAGATGCTCTACGCACGTATCTGGCGTCTGGTAGAACCTTGCTCCACGCGCAAGTAGATCATCTAGCAGACCGCCGTCTCGTCCCATCATCTCTGTGAGCTCAGAACCGTACTCTCGTTCGAGTGTCGCGCGACGGAAGGTCGTGTTATGCCTGGCTACATGGAGCGTCGTGCCAGGATGCTCCGCGGCGACCCACCGGCCATAACTCATCAGCATGTTTGCCCACGAAAGCACAGTCCCGGGGTTGCCGTTCTCGATGCGAGTCCCGACCGCGTCCCACGGGCCAGACTCTGCAGCTTCAACGATGCGCTCCGCCCACTCGGGTTCAGGGAAAGCGTGGTCCTCTAGAAACGTCATGAACGAAGCCTGAGCGTACTCGAGCGCCATGGCTGCTGATCGGTCTACATCATCGATTTCACCAACACAGATCACCCTATGGCTCGCAAACGCAGCAAACAGAGACTCCTCTTCGGGCTTGATGTCACCGTCGTGCTGCGCCACCACGATCACCTGCAGCCGGTTCGCAATCGTCTGCTTCGTGAGAAACCCCAAAACTCTGCCAATACCTTGCATCCCCGTCACAGTCACGAGTACAACAGTGAGTGCGGGGCTTTCCTCATCATCAGCCGATTTCAAGGTGCGATCTGCAGGTATGACTGTTGATGAACTTTCGCCGCCGGCGGATGCCGCTTTCTCAGGGTTCTGAACTACCCGGACTGTCTGAGAGTCCTGTGAAGCCGACTCTATTGCACCCAGCACAACCGCGAGACTACGCCAGCCATCATCGAGATCCGGTCGCTCTGTCTTTCCACTGCGCACAGATTCGACGAATGTGCGAAGGGCGGGTTCGAATGACGGATCAAGCATGGTGCGGAATGCTCTAAGCTGCCCCATTGCAAGTACGCACGAGCGGGTAACCATCTCGGGCATCGTGGCGCTCTGTGAGCGAGGTGCCCGCGTAACCGTTCCCCGGAATCGATCTGCGCGAATGGCCCCATCCTCTCCGATGATCTCAAACCTGTCAGACTCAGCCCCTGTCATCGAAACCGATGAGTGCACGAGCACGCCGCTATCAAGCGTGTAAGTGACCTGCGCGTTGTCGTCTTCGCTGTACAGACTCCGTGTCGTTGCGCTAACAGATGTCACGCGCGCGCCCGTGTGATACATAACCAGATCCGCGTGGTGCGAGAGCAGATCGAGTAGCACACCACCACCGCTCGTTCGGTTTCGTTTCCATTCCGGCAATGCCCGAGGCGGTGTCGAGAACAACGTGCGGATGGTCGTGATCTTGCCCACGGCGCCCTCGCGAAGCAGCTCTTGCACCTTCCTGTGCACAGGGTGGAACCGGTAATTAAAACCAACCATCGCGGGAATGCTCTTTGGGCCCCAAGCCTCGAGAATCGACGACGTCTCCGCCTCGTCTGTCGCGATGGGCTTCTCGAGGTAAATCGGGATTCCCTCATGCAGTAGTCGGGCCGCGTACTTTGCGTGCAGGTGAGTGGGCAGACAGATACACGCCGCATCGAAGCCGCCCGCCTCGATGAGAGCTTCGACCGAGTCGAAGAGCCTGATATCGGGGTTCAACCTAGAAGCAATCGCCTTAGCGTCCGCACTCGGATCAGCAACTGCTGATAATGATGCACCCGGCATCCTCGCCAGAAGCGGCGCGTGCACTCGCTGTGCTACCCGGCCACAGCCAAGCAACGCTACACGAACATGAGAGTTACGATTCTCTTGAGTCATGAGACCAGTCCAGAATCACCGCGATGACGAACGGAACCGCCAAGAATCAACGCGAGCCTCGGCGATAAGTGCTCTACACATGCCTGGAGTTCATCGCGCCCCCTTCCAGGGATAAACCACGCTATCGCATTGCACAGCAGAAATACCGCAACTCCGAGACAGAGCGACAGAACCGATGCCTGGTAGCTTTCCGTATTTAAGCTGAGAAACAGCACCGGCACAGAGGCAATCGCGCTGGCAAGAACTGGACGCATCGCCGGCATCAGCATGTCGCGGGGCCTGATCTGCGACCCCCTACAACTCATCCACACCGCAACCGGAGCGGCAAGCACATGCACGATAAGCACAGCCAGAGATACACCGACCGCCTCACCTCGGAACGCGCCTACCGCGGCTCCAGCGACGAGCACAGGGACAAACACCAGAGTCCAGATCAACTGATCATTCGATCGGCTCTCGGCGAGAAAGATCCATTTGCCCGCCTGAATGATCAGCCGGAACAACATCGCAACACACAGGATTGAGAAGAACGGCGCTGCCTCGACCCACTGCTCGCCAAGAAGCACGCCAATGACCAACTCGCCCCGAATCGCGCCGAACACAAGCATCGGGATCGCGACCGCGTACAACACGAGCACGGCTTGCCTGAATCCCGCAGGATATGACCCGTCTTCGACTTCCTGCTTCCTGCTGAATGCCGCAATCACGACGCCCATCATCGGAAAGTACACCTGCCTGGAAGGAAACTCGGACCACACGTACGCCTGCTGATAGAACCCGAGCATCCGATCACCGACGAGCCCGCCCAGAATCAGCCTGTCAGCGCTCGCTCCGAGCGTGCCGATGCACTTCGAGAGCGAAAGCCTTACGCCGTGCCAGATCAACTCGCTCTCTCTGCGAGCCGCTCTGAAACTCGAGACCGGGTTGCTCGGGAACCACCTGGTGCTGTACACACAGACCACAAGGCGAGCCGCTGACTGCGCAAGCTGCTGCGCCGCCAGTGCCCAGACCCCGTATCCCATGGAAGCAACCACGATCGCCGCGACCGCACCCGCAGCCATCCCAGAGATGTCCTTCGCAGCAACCGTACCAAAGTACAACCGCCGCTTAAGCAACCCGTCATGTACCGACGTGAATCCCGTCAATAGTGAGGCCAATGCAACTGTTGGCATCAGCAGCGCCAGCTCTTCCATGCCATAGAACGCGCCCAGGATCGGTCCAAGCAGCGCAATAATCGAAGTCACGAGCAGGTTCATGACCTGCCCGCTCCAGAATAGACCAGACACCTTCTCGCGAGTCAGACTTTCCGCGTTCACGATGGCGGTTGAGATCCCAACATCCCGTACGGTTGCGATGAGCTGAACGACCACCCAAGCTATCGCAAATACACCAAAGTCCTCGGGAGAAAGAATGCGCACAAGCACGAGCGTGGTGCCGATACCCAGCACCATCTGAACCTCGTTGGACACCAATGCCACAACACCAGAGCGGGCGGTCTGACGGCCAAGAGAACTGCCAACGTCCTCGAAGTAGATGTCCGACCTGCGCACGCTCACTCATCACCCAAGGGAAAAATGCTGTAAACATCTATAACCGAGTCACCAATCGGCGTTGAATCGATCAATTCGAGCTCCGCCGAGAAGCCAGATTGGAATATCTCAGACACCGTTAATTCGTCGGCCTGGACATCGCGGACATACGTAACCGAGTCGCGGCTTGGCTTATCCAATTCCGAGGTAGGCGTTACGACCTGCCTGCCGAAGCCCCGTTTCTCAAACTCGAAGTTCAACAAGCGGAACACCTCTGGACTCGCCACGATGTGTGTTGCATCCGGGTCGCCCTGAGCGAGATGCTCCACAATCTGTGGAGCATCCTTCGTGCCAAGTCTGTAAGGATAATCGGTCGGATAACCAGACAATATCACACCGAGTGAGGCTATCACAGCCGCGCACAGCCCGGTCGCCCCAGCGACTACAGGCTTCGGGCTCACAAGTACGGCTCCCATCGAGATGGGTGTCGCCCAGAGGAAGCAGAGAATCGGCACAAACCAAACCATGATCCACCAAGGAGGCGGCGCCAATCCAGACACGATGTACACACCGAACGTGCCGAGCGTCAAACCAGCGACCAACGCTCTGGGCCAGCCCGCCCTGCTCAACCACATCCAGATGCCCGAGAGAGCGAGTGCGAACAACGCAATAGCTACGAGCGAGGGAGTGGGCCAGGTCCACTGCGACCAAGCTGCGTGTAAGTTGAATGACAATTCCTCAAACCGCAGGAATCCGTCACTGTCTCTATACCCCTGTGCAGCGCGCCCCAGTGTCTTTACGGGCCCGTTCCCGGTGCTAAGCGCCCAAGCAGGCGCGTACAGAAACGCGACCAGTACGAGTGTAGCAAACCCAGTGCGAACCACACCGAGCACATGCTCCAGCAATGGTGTCCCCTTTGCTGGACCCATGAGCAGCCAGCCGGCATACACAAACGCGATTGGGTACGCCATGACAGGGCATGCGTAGAAGCCGATCGACCCAGTTACAACCGCAGCGATAGCAACACCCGGCTTCCGATCCCGGAGAGCCGGCAAGAGCCCGATCAGAATGAGCATCGCCACGATCACGATCGGATAGCCTCTGGCATTGGTCGCGATATCGACGCCGATCACGCTACCCGCATAAAGCCCGGTCCCAACAAGAGCGATCATCGGGCTGAGGATCGAACGTCCCGCTGCGAGCATGCAAACAGGTATCAGCATCGAGAAAGCAAACGCAGGAAGACGAGCTGAGAATTCCGAAGGCCCGAAGAGCGTTACGCTTAGCCACATCAACACCGAGTGCAGGATGTGATTGTTCGGCGTGTCGTATGTCATCAGCGACACCAGAGGCGACGCGGACGCATACATCGCAAATGACGAGGCCTCATCCAGCCTCATTTGTTGATCGAGATGCAAGGCCCCCAAAACACCCGCGATCAGCGTGAACACACCAACCAATACCAGGTCCAGCTTTGGTATGACAAAGAGTTCCCTGATTCGATCGAACCCGGACAGGCAGCCTGACCGAAGCACCGCTGGCCCGACGTGCGCCAAGCCAGCAGTCATGCCAAGCAGCGCCAACCCGACCACTACTAGCCGATGTTGAACGGGCCCGAGCGTCTCTAGGTCGTATCTGGGGTTTGTAGTTGTACCTTCTAGCCTTGTCACTGCGTCGAGCAGTGATTGTGTGCTGACATAACCGAGAAGCAGGAGAGCAACACCAATTCCGCCTAGAGCGACCAAAGTGAATCCGCTCAACAACATGAACAACACCGAACGGTCGTCGTTTCTGAGCCAACTCTTCCATCGAAACCATGTCACCGCGGTCATGTAGGTCAATACGGC
>WUAK01000058.1 GCA_009827205.1 Phycisphaeraceae bacterium
TGCGGATGTTGTTGGTTACGCCGTCGAGGCCGACCTCGCTGGTTGCGAGCACGTTCGCGTCGAGGGCCGCGACGCCCGCTGCGACCGGATCAACGACGTTGGTCTGCAGGAACGCGTCTGCCGAGACCGCGTCGGGCGCGATGCCCGAGACGCGGACGGGATCCGAAGCCGAGTCGATCGAGGTGATCTCACCCGCGGCATCGAAGTTTGCGATGAGGCGGCCGATGTACTTGTAGTTGCCGTCCGTCGAGACGAGGCGGACGGTTCGGCCTCCCAGGTCGGTCTCTTCACGCGGGTAGTCGCCCTGCGAGGCATCGCCCGGGACGAGCAGTGCGCCGCCGCTTGCGAGCAGGTTGTCGCCGCCGCCTGCGACGACGATGTCGAGCCCGTTGGTCGCGGCGACCACCGCGGCTTCCTCGTCAATGCCCTGCAGGTGGCTGACGAGCACGATGATGTTCACGCCCATGCCCTGGAGCGTGTTGATGTCGGCCTGTACTTCCGAGGCGATCAACTGGCCGACGATCGTGTCACGCGGGCTCGAGATAAAGGGGAGGTTCGGGGTGGTTGCTCCGATGACGCCGACCTTGGTGCCGGCGTAATCGACGATGATGAAGTCGGAGATGCGTCCGAGTCCCTGCTGTGTCAGCAGGCCGGCTTCGTTGGTGAAGTCGAGGTTTGTGGAGACGAAGGTCGCGAGGCTGCCGCTGGTGTCGGCGTCGGTCACGAACTGATCGAAGACGTCGGGACCGAAGTCGAACTCGTGGTTGCCTATCGCGGCCGCGTCGTAGTCGATGGCGGCGAACGCGATCGCGTCGTAGAAGACCCCGTCGTTGACGCCCACGGTGTACTCGGGGCCCGCGAGGAAGTTGTCACCCGCGGCGACGGTCAGGATGCCGTCTGTAGTCGCGGTGGCGCGGAGATTGTCCATCAACGTCTTGAAACGGGCGACGCCCCCGAAGTCCGGGTTGCCTGGTGCGCTGATGATCTGGCTTTCGCCGTCACCGTTGTGCAGGAGTGTGAGCGAGAACTGGCCCGAGGTCGAGCCGCAGAGTGCAACGAGTGAGAGCGCCGCGAGCGCACGAGACATTCCGGTCTTCATTTGATATCTCCCTGATCACGGCGTCTTGGTTCTGTGCACTCGCACATCACGCCTTCGCCATGGACGGGAGAACGTACACGTTGCTCGTGCGCAGTTCGTCAAGGGCGCATCAAGCTCGTACGAAACGATTATGAGTAAAGAACGGATTAAGCAGGCTTGATGCCGAGCGCGTCGATCGCGCCGATCACGAGCCCGTGCATCCTGGGTGGTGCGCAGACGATGCCCTTGTTCTTCTCGAGGCCTCGGCCCTGCGAGAAGTCGAGCGCGTTGCCGAAGATATCTGTCACGAAGCAGCCCGCTTCGGTTGCGACGAGTGCGCCCGCCGCGTGGTCCCAGATACGTTCGACGTACCCGGCGCGTGTCGGCATCCGCAGGTACGCGTCCGCCTGTCCGCGCGCGGTGACCGCGTACTTGCACTGGCTGTCGAGCCTTGCGGGTTCGCCCGTGGTGTGCGAGCTGTTCTGCTCGATGTGCTCGAGGATGCGATCGGTATCACTCACGTTGGAGTGTGCCTTCTCGACTGAGGCGCAGACGCTGATAGCGCTGCCTTCGTCGACGTCGTTCCGGCGGACGCGTGTCGGCGAGGTGTCGCCCGCGATCTCGAAGACACCATCGCCCTTGATGGCTTCGTAGACGCAGCCCTTAGGGTCCGCTTCGTCGAGTGGCTTGCTGAAGTCGGTCGGGAGGTTCGGGCAGCCCATCGCGCCGACGACGGGCTCGCCGTTCTCCACGTATGCGAGTGCGATGGCGTACTGCTGGCCTCTGAGGAAGCCCTTGGTGCCGTCGATCGGGTCGAGCGTCCAGAACCCGGCGTGGTGTGTGTCGCCCGCGCCGATGTCGATGAGCCTGAGCACGTCGTCGGTGCTCTTTCCCTCAAGTGCGTCGTTGACCGCGGCGACGACCGCGTCGAGGTGCGCCTCGTGCTCGGGCTCGCGGAGGAACTTGGAGTCTTCTTCGCCGACCAGCACGATCTCGCCCAGGGCATCGGTCAGCACGCTTGCGACTACGGCCTGGCTGGCGAAATCGGCGACGGTCACCGGGCTCTTGTCGTCCTTGGTGATCTCGCGCACTGAATCGAGTGCCTGCTGGACCTCTCGGCACACCCCTGAGGCGAGCGTCACGGCGTCACGGGCGGCTTCGAGCATCTTCGCGTAGTCGGCCATCGGTTCTGGCTCCTTCCGACGGAGGGTAGCGCGCGAGCGGATCGGGAAAGAAAGCGGGCCGGAAGGTTTCCCCTCCGGCCCGTGTAGTGCTGCGTTCGTCCCGGGCTATGACGTCATGCCGGGACGGGCTGTTGTGAGCGGATCAGAGACCCGGGCAGCCGTTGTTGTAGTTGTTGATCCACGCGGAGAAGTCGGTGGGTGTGCAGTTGCCGTCACCGTTCTGATCGCATTCGAAGGCGCCGGTGTTGTAAGCGTTGATCCACGCGGTGAAGTCATTGGCGAGGATCTGGCCGTCGTTGTTGACGTCGGCGAGGCAGTCAATGATGGTGAAGGTGGCCTCGTCTGCGTCCCAGTTGTTGCTGGTCACCAGCTCGTTGGTGACTGCGGGGACGTAGATGCCCGAGAAGTAGTTGCCTGCTGCGAGCGACCCAGGAACCTGGAACGACCAGCTGTAGTCAACGGAAGCGCCCGGGTTCTGACCAGCGACGGTGCTGTTGGCGTTGGTCAGTGTGTCACCCGAGGAGATGACGTTGTTGGTCGAGACGCGGATCTGGACCGGGATGGTTCCGACGGTGGCGCCGGTGCCGACGTTGCTGATGGTGAAGTCGCTGACGGGGACATTCTGACCGTGGTAGTACGAGCCGTTGGCGGCGTTGTAGTTGGTCGCGGCTACATCGGGTCGGCCCAGAACCTGGATCGGGTTCGTGTTGAGCCAGTAGTTGGAGGCAGTAGAGTTATCCGTGTCGTCGCTGGCGCTGATGATGATGCCGATGTACCAGGGGCCTTCTGCGAGGCTTGCCGGGATCGAGACCGACTCGGCAGGGGTGGTGAAGGACTGTCCGCCCGAGAGACCCGAGTAGACGAAGCTGCCGAGCTCGGGGTCACCGGTCGAGAGGATGGTGTTGCTCGAAGCGCGGACGCTCATGGTGATTGAGTTGGAGGGGTCGCCGCCCATGTTCTCGATGATGGCCTGGACCTGCATGCTGGCGCCGTGGAGGAACGAGCCACCGGAGTTCTGGAACGCGGTGATCGCTGGGTCGGCAACACCGTTGACGGTGATCTCCCATGCGTCCTGGCCTGAGGAGTCGTTGTTGCCGGAGCTGGCGTCGGTGTGATTCAGGAGGAGACCGATCCAGCGGGTGCCGGAGGGCGTGCTCTTGGGGATGGTGACGGTGCGGGACGGCGCGAAGACCGAGCCTGTGGTGCCGTAGTTGTGGCTGAACGAGCCCGAGGCGAGCGAGGTGTCACTCGTACTGATGAAGTCGTTGGTGGAGAGGCGGTAGGTGTAGCTTGCCGAGCCGTTGTACGCGGCCTGCGACCAGTTGCCCACGATCGCGTTGACGGTCATGGAGTTGCCGGCGGTCACGGTTGTGGCGCCATTTGTCGCGCGGGTCCACATGGCCCAGAGGTCGTGCGTCGCGGGCTTGGCAGCCTGGATGAAGGTGTCGCGGACGTACTCGAATGCGCCCTGCCAGTAGTTGGCGTGGCGTGTGTAGGTCGCGCGGTCAGAAGTCGATGCAACGCCGTAGGCGATGCGCCCGCCGCTGCCGTTGATGTGGTAGTTGCTTGAGCCCGACATGCCGCCGAAGCCGGCGCTGTTGTACTGAGCGCGGTTGGACGAGGGGCACGAGTCGAAGTCACCGAAGCGGTAGTACATGAAGTTGCCGTTCCAGCCGAAGGCTCCTTCGGCGGGGTAGCTTGCGTTGTGGTGGGTCGGGGTGGTGAAGAAGCTGCAGGACGAGTTGTAGCCGTAGCCAAAGTTGCCGGTGATGAAGCCGATCGGGCGATCGAGGCGCAGGTAGCACTGGTCGACGTTCCAGTCGCCGTTCTGTGTCCAGCCTGTCCACGAGACGAAGTTGCTGGCTTTGCCGAAGCCGAAGGGCCAGTCCTGCTCGTCGGTGAATGGGAGGCCGCCGTTGTTGCCGTCGTCATTCTCGTAGCCGGGGAAGACCCAGACTTCGTCGGCCCAGTTGCCGCCGTTACCTTCGTGGATGCAGTGGCCCGCGGTGAGCACGGTGCGGCGGTCGATGAGCGTGCCCGAGCAGACCGAGTAGCTGTTGCCGAAGCGCATCAACAGCTTGCAGTTGTTGTTCCAGGGGTTGACTTCCGGGGAGTTGATGATGGTCAGCGCGCCCATGTTCTCAAGCGGGCCGTGCATGTCGTCGTTTGAGGCTTCCATGAGACCCGGGAGAGGGTTGACAAAGTTTTCTGCGATGAATTCGGCGTTTTCACCGAGGGGTGCACCGATTGTCTCGAGGCCGGTGCGCGGGTCGTACATGACTGGGCGCTCGGCGGTGAGATCGGTCTCGTAAGGGAGAACACCCGAATCGTCAGGCATGGGCATAGCCTGGGCGTTATTTGCCTCGGGGGGTGGTGCGCGGAAGAAGTCGTCTGCCTGCGCCGGCTCGCCGCCGGGACCGACCTCGAGCGGCTGTGCGGATAGTCCGCAAGCCACACCGGCACATGCGATCAGACCAAAGGTCTTCTTCAGATTGAAATTCATGTATGTCACTCCAAATCGGCGCGCAATCACCGCGCCTGATCTCAACTCGCCCGCGATCGAGAATTCGACGCGGACCTTACGCACACACTTGTGCACGTCCAATAGAACTCGATCCCGAGTTGCACACTTACTAATCCGCAGGACGGATGCGGATCACGACACGGGATCGCTGCATACTAAAGTTGAGGGGTTCTACTGAACAAGGTCTGACTGCTTAAGTTTGTGTGAGATGGGTATACAATCTTCTCTTGCCATAACCCATTTGGGGTGATCTGGCATCAAGCCATTGTTGTAACACCAAAAACCCGAAAGTATAAAACCCCGAGTCGCGCGAGGCGACTCGGGGTTAATTTGCGGACTCTAATGTCTGTTCATGTAGATAGTTACATATTCAGCAGCCGGTGTTGTAGTTGTTGATCCATGCCGTGAAGTCGGCCGGCGTGCACGCGCCGTCGTTGTTCTGGTCACATTCGGGTGCGTTGCTGTTGAATGCATTGATCCATGCCGTGAAATCAGTGGGGCTGAGCAGCCCGTCACCGTTGACGTCGGCGATGCAGTCGTTGCTGCAATCGCCTGGCACGATGATCTCGATCGCGTCGACGCCCGCCTCGATCACGTTTTGTGGATCGTTATCGTCCGCAATGAACCGAAGGCGGAGGTCGGAGGTCGCCGCGAAGTCCACTCCCTCGAGCAGTTCGTCGGCGCGCCAGGAGCCCGAGGCCGTGGTGACGGTTCGAACCGTGTTGAATGCCCCGCCGTCAACAGAGACCTGGACTCTAAACGAGTCGTTGTTGATCTCACCCCCGGATGTGTCGTTGTACCAGTAGCGGTAGCCGACGCGGGAGCCGGCTGGGGCATCGAGCGCTGGGCCAGTCAGGATGGTCTCGCCTCCGTCGACGTCGGAGTTGCCCGCGACGTTGTCTGTGAGCCAGCATTGCCCTGAGCCGTCGGCATCGGTTGCGGGGTCGCCGCGGTCGCCGAAGTCAGGGACACCCCGTTCCCATTGGCCGTCGCTGGCGTTGCCGGAGACGCTCCAGCCCGGATCGGTCTCGCTGTTGTCGGTGTAGGCAACAACGTCGGATGTCACGTCAGCGACGATCGGTGCGCTGGCGCCGTTGATCGGGAAGTCGACGGTTGTGCCGGTGCTGGTCATGGCTTGCAGGTAGAACTCAACGGTTGTGTCGCACGCGCCTGCGTCGAGCGTCGCGGAGTACATGTCGTTGCCGATGGGCGAAGCGCTCAGCTCGGTGTACGAGCCCGAGTCGCCTTGTCGCGCGAAGACCTTGACGTTGTTGTCCGAGCCCGTGTTGAGCGCATCGAGCACGCTGAACACGATCTGCCTGCTCTCGTCGGCTTCGAAATCGTCGTAGTAGGACGAGTCGATCACGAAACGCAGCGGCTGAGTGCGTACCTCTGCCATCACGAGGTATGACTGGTAGATCTCCTGCGCGGTTGGGAGGATCAGCGAAGCCGGTGGGGAGAACCCGTTGAGTCCGGCGCCCGCGTCTGGTCTTGCTTCGATGGTAAAGCCGAACGTGCTGAGTCCGGAGGTTGTCCAGTCGGCGAACGTGCCCGCGGCTTCGTACAGGTCGAGCCCACGCTGGGGGGTGTAGAACGCGCCGTTGGTTTCGAGTATGGCGTCTGACATCTCCTGCGCAACCGCTGCTAGCTCGGCTTCATTCGGGACCGACTGCGCGAACGTACCAGGCGAGTGCAGCACGAGCTGCGAGTAGCTGTGCGTATCGACGTGCGCACGGAGGTCGTCGAGGCCTGAGAGGAAGGCGACCATGACCTGCGTTTCAGGCTCTGATGCTGGGGCGGGACCGTGATAGACATCACTATTTGGATCGTTTGATGCGCCGTTGCCGCCCCAGTCAACATCGAAGTTCCGGTTGAGGTCGACGCCGAAGCTGCCGCCCCCGTTGTTGCGGCGGTTCTTACGCCAGTAGCGCTCGGTGGACCATGCGTAGACGTACCCGTCTGCGTTGAAGATCGGGGTGATATACCAGTCAACGGTGTCCATCAGGTTGCGCACGCGGGGGTCGGAGTCGTAGCCCCGGATCAGGCTCTCCATCAGGTACGCTGTCGCGGGCGGCGTGATCCACTCGCGTGCGTGGATCATCGAGTTGATGGCGACCTGCGGCCTGTCCGATGCATCGCCCGGACCCGTAGCGTTGACGGTCCAGATATCTCTTCCCTGGAGCGTTTGTCCGATCGAAGAAACCGAAGCGAGATCCGGGCGCTCGTTGACGAGTTGGTTTATAAACGTGACGTGGTCATCGAACGGGTAGTAGTTGTCGTACTCCACGGCGTCACCGCCGCGCGCGCGAGCGGCCTGCCTCGCTGCGATCTCGGCCTGCTCGCGCTCGACGTCCGCCTGAAGGTCATCGACGAGCACCTCGACCTCGATGCCCTCAGCGCGGAGCAGGGCAACATTCTCTGCGCTCATCTGTAGGTCGACCGGTCCTCGCCCGACGCGTTCGGACCAGATGCTCTCGGTGAGCTCGAGCGCGCGTGCGAGTTCCTCACCGGTTTTGTGTGTGACCCGAACGACCTGCTGGCCGTCGTAGCGGACCACGGGCAGGTCCTTGGCGGTCTGCCCGAATGCTGCGCCCGCGGCCATGATGAGAGCGATGGCCATCGTCGGTGTCGATCGTTTCACGCTGAACTCCTCTTCGATTTGTCGCTGCAGTGCCGTGCGAGACACACGGACACACTTATCCCCTGCCCGCCAAGAGCGGGTTGTATAGATGTACGCTGACACAGATCTCCTGGTTCCGCAACCGAACAGGGTGCAACCGAATCGGAACTTGATGTCCGAGAACACTCCTGCCGGGGATTGGAACCAATCATGCGGTCCATGCGCAGCTGAGTCTGGACGATTGGTCTTGGCGCAGCTCTCCCATCTTGTCAGGATGGGTGAGACTGTCATGGCGGTTTCAGTGTTTTTGGTAGGGTGAGGAGCATCCGTATGGTGAGCATGCGTCGGGTATCAGCAGCGGCCTTGTTCCTTGTTGCCGGTTCCGCGATTGGACAGGCTCACGAGGCGCTGGTGCTCGTGAACCCGAACAGCGCCGAGAGTCTTCATGTCGCCAACTACTACGCTGCTGCGAGGAGCGTGCCGAACAGCGGGCTGGCGTACTTCGACCCGAGCGCGTCGAATTTTGCCAACTTCACGGCGACCCGTGTCCCCGCGCTGCTCGGCTCGATCGCAAACCACCGGAATCAGGACAGCATCGACTACGTGATCCTGACATCGGATAACCCGTACCGTATAGGTGCGCCCGGGTATGTCAGCGATGGCTGTGTCGCGGTTTCACAGTTCAGCCTGACGGGCTGCTACACGCTGGCGCGGTTCGATGATGTTGTGCTTGGTGGAACTTCTTCGCTGCTTTCAAATGGTTACTTCGACGCCGACGGTGAGGCCCGTGCGTTCGACAACTCGCTCGCGTACAACAACGGGGATCCGGGTGTGGGTACCCCCGCAGGCAAGCCGCTTATTGGTGCTTCGCTCGGTCACACGGGTACCGCCGGAACGGACAAGGCGACCGTGCTCTCGATGATTGACACGGCCGTCGCCGCGGACGGCACATTCCCGACCGGCACGTTCCATTTCCTGCAGACGAATGACGCCGCTCGGTCGGGTCCGAGGCACGGGTTCTACACGAGCGCCGTGAACGAGATCACCGCCTCGGGCGGCGACGCGGTGAAGACGATCGGGCCCGTGCTGCCTTCTGGTGGCGCTGTTGTTGCTGGTGCGATGACTGGCGCGGCGAACCCCGCCATCGCAGGCGGCAACTTTACGTTTGCTCCGGGTGCGTTCGCGGATCACCTCACGAGCTTTGCAGCGACTTTCGACAATGCCGCTCAGACCAAGATGACCCGTTGGATCGAGAAAGGCGCGATCTGCACGTTCGGCACGGTACAGGAGCCTTGCAACTACCCCAACAAGTTCCCAAAGGCGTTTATCCACAACATGTATTACGACGGGCTGACGATCGGGGAGGCGTGCCTGCGATCGCTCGAAGCGGTCCCGTTCCAGGGCATGATGTTGGGCGATCCGCTCTGCAGGCCCTACGCGCACATCCCGGATGTCGCTCCAGGCGATCTGCCCACCACGGCCGTCTCGGGCAATTTCACATTCACACCGACCGCAACGACCACGCATCCATCGGCGAACATCGCGTCCTTCGAGGTCTACATCGACGGCATCCTCCGCGCATCAGATGCCGCGGGTAACCCGCTGCTTGTGCGCACGACGTTCCTCGACGATGGCTGGCACGAGATCCGGATCGTGGCATACGACAACACGCTCGTCGCGACGCAGGGAGAGTGGGTAGGCGACCTGTACACCAACAACAACGGCAAGATCATCGGCGTAACTGCGCCTTCGCCGAGCATTGACCGCTCGGGTCTGATCCAGATGAGTACCGACGCGAACGATCCGAATGTCACGGAAGTAAGGTTGCTCCATAACGATCGAGTAGTTGCCGCGGTACCCGGTAATTTGGGAATCCAGACCCGAGGCGAGATTGTTGGTGCTGGACCCGCGAGGGTGCGCGTCGAGATGGACTTCGCCGACGGCACGACCGCTCGATCCCAACCCTTTATGGTTGAGGTGTCGGATACCAATGTTCCTTCGGGTGGTGGGGCGCCGACGGCGTTTGATTTCACGAAGACGGTCAAGCCGGGGCAGGCGTTCGTGCTGGAGCTGCCGGCGATGCACAATACCGCTGTCGATGAGCCGAGTTTCTCGATTACTTCCGGGCCTGCGCAGGGTGCAGTGCTGGGCGGGAGCGGCAGGTATCGCATTGTGCAAGCCGACGCCGCCGCGAGCGGGACCGACCAGATCTCGTTCAGCGTGACCTCCGACGGCCAGACCGACACCGCTACAGCGACCATCGTGTACTTCGATCCCGACGCTCAGCCATGCCTTGCTGACACGAATCTAGATGGTGTGCTGAATTTCCAGGATTTCACCTTCTGGATCTTTGCGTACAACGCAAACCTCGTGGGCATCGGTGACATCAACCAGGACGGGATGCTCACGCCGACCGATTTCACGGCATGGATCGCGGCGTACAACCTCGGGTGTGATTTCTGACCAGTTTGGAACGATCGGGCCCAATCTGCGTCAGATAAGAGTCACGTGCATTTTGAATCTGGGCTGATGAAATATTCATCTGTGCCGGTTGGTCAGATACACTGACAAAGCCGCGGACGGTAGACGTGCGGGCCAATTCTGGAGTGAACAGATGCTGAACCAGCTGACCAAAGTGTCGATCGTCGCCTTCGGGCTTTCCGCGGGTGCTGTATTCGCGGAGCCAGAGATATTCTCCGACGCAGGATTCAACGCGGACCAAGAAGCCGCTGCCGCCAGCGGTAAGGTGCAGATTGCGTACTTCACCGCGACGTGGTGCCCGCCTTGCAAGAAGATGAAGGCCGAGACCTGGGTCGATAAGGAGATCGAGAGCTGGGCCGATTCGTACGCGGTGGTCACCCCTGTGGATGTCGACCGGTTCGGTTCGCTTGCCGCTCAGTACCGCGCGCGCAGCATTCCGACCATCGTCTTCATTGTGGGCGACAAGGAAGTTGCGAGAACCGTTGGCTACCAATCGCCGAGCAAGTTCATCGGCTGGCTTGAAGACACTCGCACCGAGTTCGCCGCGGACCTGGTTCCTTCGGGCATGGAGAGCAGCGGCGAGAGCGCCGAGGCCGAAGCTGCGCCGGCACCAGCCAGAGTCGAGATGAGCGCAGGCGAAGTCATGCGCGAGTACAGCGTGCAGGTCAAGAAGGACCAGTCGAGCTTGGGCATGACCGGCAGCGTGCTGTTGCCTCGCATGGAAGAGCTTGCCGAGTCGAGCAGCGAATTCAAAGCCGAGATCGTCGAGCGTGTGACGAAGCTGCAGCAATCGCTTGAATCGAACCAACTGAACCCGACAACACTGCGTGAGTACCTGCAGCTTGCACCGATCGCGGGGATGGCTGATCAGGCCGTCGCGTGGATCGAGTCTCAGCTTGCAACCCCCGCGGGCCAATCGATCCTGTCGAAGAACCGCATGCTGGTTCAGAACCTGCTGACAGACGCGGGTCGGTATGACCTGGCGGGTGAGTTTGTTGGCGAGCCCGTTCAGCAGGCGAGGAAGATGATCTCTGCAGCCTCGCGCAGCTCGGTAACAATGTTGCGTGATCTCGAGGGTGCTGCACTCAATGAGTTCAAGGCGGGGCAGACCGCGCTGCTCGACCGGAGCCTGGCTGATCTGATCGCGATCGCGCAGACCTCGGGCGACGATGCCAAGGCAAGGGTCATCGCCAAGCTGTTTGGCGAAGACACCGCTTCGGCTCAGGAAGCGGTGAACGCCGCTGCCGAGCGGGCGGGCGTTGAGCCTCTCACGATCGAATAGAGCCAGTCGTGTCAGCAAATCCGTTAAACTCCGGGGTAGCACCCGGAGTTTTTCAATGCGCACGATTCATACAGTCATCACCTTATTGCTGATGTCTCTGCTGGCTGCAAGATCTATTGCCCAACCCGATGTGTTCTCGGATGCGGGGTTTGATGCTGATGAGGCAGTAGCACAGAAGAACAGCAAGACACACATCATCTATGTCTACACGGCTTGGTCAGAGCCGAACAAGTTTCTCGATGAGACCACATGGAGTGATCCGTGGCTCGTAGCCTGGCTACGCGAGCACGCGGTCGTGAGCGCTTTCAACTCTGAGAAAGAAACCGATCTCGCGAGGCGATTTCGCATTCGAGCAGTGCCCACGGTGATCGTGATGATCGAAGGCGAGGAGCAAGGGCGAACGCACCGGCTGCTCAATGCTGAGCAGATGCACAGCTGGATTCAAGACCCATCAGGCGAATTCGCGGGCATGCGGGAATCAAGAGGCACACATCCCGATGAGATCCGGAAGCGGATTGCACACGCCGAGTTGTTGCTGGAAGACGAGAGCTATGAAGAAGCAACCTCTGCTTACGTAAAGCTCTGGGAAGGCATGCTCGATGAGAACCCGCTCCTTACCGAGATGCGCATGACAGATGTGCTCGACGGCATCTACTGGCTCGTCGACGAAGACGAGCAGGCAGCAGCGAAGTTCCGAGCGATCCGCGATCGAGAAGGCGAGCTCATGGAATCGGGCAACATCACACTCGACCGTCTGCGCGACTGGACTGCGCTTAACGAGGTGCTTTACGACGAGTCGCTCACGATGGACTGGGTCGATCGTGAGAGGGACAACCCGGAATCGCTCGAGGCGATCCGGCGGTTGACGCCCGAGTTCGCGGATCAGGCGTTTGAGAGTATG
>WUAK01000059.1 GCA_009827205.1 Phycisphaeraceae bacterium
CAGCTCCGCGCTCTGGCCCATGTCCACCATGGGGTGGCCAGATCCAGCCGGTGTCAACGTAGAATTCGAAGGCTTGCTCGACGCCTTCAACCCGAGTTCCGTCCTCACGACCGCGCGAGAGATCATCACCCTCTGGGTCTCGCGCATGGTCATGTTCAACCGCTACCTGCTGGCGGGAGATGCCGACGGCCAGCTGCCCTTCCCCGACGTCTTCATCCACGCCATGATCCAGGACGGCGAGGGACGCAAGATGTCAAAGTCCCTCGGCAACGGGGTCGACCCGCTCGACATCATCGAGTCCCACGGCACAGACGCGATGCGATACACGCTCTGCGAGATGACCACGCAGACGCAGGACGTCCGCATGCCAGTCGAGAAGGACCCAGAGACGGGCAAAAACACGAGCCCGAAGTTCGACAAGGGCCGGAACTTCTGCACCAAGCTCTACAACGCCGCCAACGGGTTCGTGATCCGCATGCTCAGCGAGCACGCGGGGGGCGAACCAGAAGCCGTCGCGCCGAGCGACCTGAGCGTCATCGACCGCTGGATGCTCTCAAAGCTGGCGCGGGCGACCAGGGCGATCGACGAGGCGACGGGCCAGTACCAGTTCTCCGTCTACGCGCAGCAGCTCTTCGATGTGCTCCGCGCCGACTACTGCGACTGGTACCTCGAGGGCGTCAAGCCCACGATGAAGACCGCCCCCGCCCAGCGCGTCGTCATGCAGCAGGTCCTCGAAGCGATCCTGCGGCTCCTGCACCCGGTGACCCCGTTCATCACCGAAGTGCTCGCAAAGCCCGTCCGCGAGTTGCGCGTCGGCGCGGTCGAGGGTGTGGCGCTTCCCGATGGTCGTGACCCGTCGCTCCTGTGCACATCGGGCTGGCCCGAGGTGAGCGATACTCTCATCGACGAGGACGCCGAGGCCCGCTTCGAGCGGATGCAGAAGCTCGTCGACGCGATCCGCAAGGTGCGCGCTCAGCACAAGGTGCCGCCCCGAAGACAGATCACGCTGCACGCGGACGCGGACATGGTCGCGAGCCTGAGCGGGCTCGGTCAGGTCACCGAAACGCTCGCCGGGCTCGAGGCGATCACGACGAGCAAGCCAGAGGGTGAGGCGGTCCCATTCGACTTCGATGGCGTCGAGCTCAAGCTCAGCAACCTCGCCGACGAAGTGGACGGCGATACCGAGCGCGAGCGCCTCCAGCAGCAGCTCAAGGACCTTGACGGCTCGATCGGCGCACTCGAGAAACGCCTGTCCAACCCGGGCTACACCGATAAAGCACCGGCGCATCTCGTCGAGGAAACCCGCAAGAAGCTGGAGCAGCAGCAGGCCGAGCGCGAAGCCGTGCACAAGCGCCTCGGAGAGCTCGGTTGAGAAGAACGCTGCTCATCTCAGCGTGTGTGTTCTTCGCAGGGTGCTCGACCTACGAGGACATCGAGCCAATGCCCTCGCCCTCGGTCACGCGCAGCGATGAGCCGAGGACATACCGCAACTATTCGGCGCCGAGCGAGGTGCTGTCGATCGAACCATGGGAGTTCGGGGGCACGCCGGGCTCGGTGATCCGCACGCAGCACTACCGCGTTTTCACGACGAGCGATCGGCGGATCATCCGCCAGACCCTGCCAGGCTTTCTCGAAGCCTCGCTCCGTCAGTACCGCACGTCGCTCGCCGACCTTCCCGCGCCGCCCGTCAAGCTCGACACGTATCTGATGCACACACGCCCGCAGTGGGCGACGCTGACACGCGCACTCATGCGCGAACGCGCCGACATCTACCTCCGCATCCAGCGCGGCGGGTTCGCCGCCTCGGGCCGGGGCGTCTACCGGGACCTTGGCACGCTCAGCGACACTCTCAACCTCGCAGCGCACGAGGGCTGGCACCAGTACACGCAGCTGACGTTCAAAACCCGCCTCCCGGTCTACCTCGAAGAGGGCATCGCGACCTACATGGAAGGGTTCAAGTTCGACCCGTCGCGACCCGACCTCCCGATCTTCATGCCCTGGGCGAACACGGAGCGGTACGACCAGCTCCGCGCCGCTTCCGCGGAGGGCCAGCTGCTCTCGTTGCAGGAACTCATGAGTTCGTCGCCGCAGGAGCTCATCAGCTCCAACCAGATGCGCGCACTGACGTGGTACGCCCAGGTCTGGGCGCTCGTGCACTTTCTCCGCGAGGGCGAGAGCGGTCTGTACAGCAACGGGCTTCAGGCAATGCTGACCGATGCCGCCTCGGGCGTGGGCAACGGACGACGCGTCGCGCGCATCATGCCCGACCCTCTGAACTCTTATTTCAATACGCCTCTAGATGAGCTCGATGCGCAGTACCAGGCGTTCATTGAGACGATCGTCGCGCCGGGTGGACGAGACTGGATCGTCTCGGGCCGTTCGCCTGTTCGTAGGTAGCGTTTACTCGGGATCGATCGCCGCCAGCTGATCCTGCTCGGTCTCTTCTGACTCGTGCACGATATCGGGCTCGACGCCGAGGTACTCGAGCGAGCGTTCAAGCACCCGGCGTGCAATCGGTGCCGCGACGTACGAACCGTAGTGCTGACGCTTCCTGATCTGCTCTGGGCCCGGGTCGTCGATGACAACGATGATCGTGAGTCTGGGCGTCTCGAACGGCGCGCCAGCGATAAAGCTCGAGTTGTACTGGTCCTCGTAGTACCCGATGCGCGACTTTGCGTACTTGAAGCCCTCGGGGGCCGGACCGACCGGCACGTCGGCGGTTCCAGACTTGCCGAACATCGTGTACTTCCAGCCGGACTCGCCGTGCACACGCTCCATCGTCGCCTCGGCCTTGGCCGCGACCTTGACGAGCGCTTCGCGCACAAGCACACACACGTCTGGCCCAAAGACACGCTTGACCACCGCGGGTTCGTTTGGATCGACTCCGGTCAGCCGCAGATCCACGAGCGTGCCGGCCATGTCGCCGGTCCTTGCGAACGCGCCGTACGCACGGAGGATCTGCACGGGCGTGACGCCCACCTCGTGCCCGAAGGCGATAGAAGTGTGCGTGTATTTGCTCCAGTTCTTCATCGTCGTGACCGCACCCGCCGATTCGGTTGAGAGCCCGATACGCGTGGGCTTGCCGAACCCGAGCTCGAGCACCTTGTCGCGCACGTCCTTGAACGACATCCGCTCGGTGGCCTTGATCATCCCGATGTTCGAGCTGTTAACGAGCACATCAGCCCAGGTCATCTCGTGCCTACGCGTCACGTCCTCGATACGCCTGCCATAGCTCGTGCGCCAGAGCCCGCCCTCTGTGTCGAAGACCTCATCGGGTGTTGCCTTGCCGGCCTCAGTGATCGCGGCCCAGATAAAGGGTTTGAAGCTCGATCCCGGCTCGTACAGGTGCTCGACGCAACGGTTCTTGGCCAGCGCCGGGTGGACCTCGGGCTCGCCCAGATTCCGGATGGTGTCGTAGCGACCCACGGGCAACTCGTAACCGGGAAGGCGCTTCTGGTCTTTGGGAAGAACCGGCAGCTCAAGCAAGCCGGGCATGTCGCGAACGAGATCGACAATCGCGAGGATCTCGCCTGTGTGCGGGTCTGCCATCACGAGCCTGCCGCCCGCCGCATCGAACTCCGTGATCCCGCGGTGCAGTTCCTCCATTGCGATGCGTTGGAGTTCAAGGTCGATCGACATGCGCACATCGCCGCCCGCCTGCGCAGGCTTCCACGTGCCCGGCTCGATCCAGAGCGGCTTGCGCGACGCGTCGCGGACGTAGGCGCCCTGGCCCCGCTCACCGGTCAGCTCCTCATCGAATGCATGCTCGAAACCAAGCAGGCCTGAGTGCTCTGCACCAACGAGCCCGAGCAGGTTCGCCAACTGATCGAGCGCCGGGTATTCGCGCACCGGGACATCCTCGAGGTGCACCCCCTTGATTCCAAGTCCACGGACCTGCTCAGCGAGCTGCTGGTCTATCGGATCACCGATCGAGACGTACTGGATGAGCCTCGGATCCTCGCCCGATTCGGTCGCCGCGAGAATCGCCGCCTGGTTCTCCGACATACGCGAAACGATCCGCTGTCCGACCTCGCCCGGTTCGAGTGCGAGAAGCTGAGACAATACGACGATCGCTTCGCCAGGCGGGTCTGGGAACTTAGAGGGATCGACGAACACGCGCTTTGCAAACCTCGTCGCCGCGATCACGCGCCCTCGCCTGTCGTAGATCTCACCCCGGACCGGGTCCTGGAATCGCACGCTCTGGCGCAGTCCAACGTAGTCACCAAGCCGCTCGTCGGGCTCGAGTTGGAGCTGCCCGACACGAAAGAACACGGCTACGAACACGAGAATACACACCGCGATCAACAGCTTGGTCACGAACTGCACACGGTCGCCCGTCACGGCGTCTCTGCCTCTGAAGGCGCGTAATCGACGGCTACTACCCCCACCTGCTCTGGTGTCGTCCGCAGGGCGATCTCCGAGCGGAGCGTCCAGAGATCCTTGTCCTGCTGCGTCTGGCGCAGACGGGCATCGGACTGCTCATGAATAGCCTGGAGTCTGAGCTGCCTGTACGAGAGTAGAGATAGAGCAATCACGCCCATGCCCACGATCAGAACCGCCAGACGGAGCATCAAGCCGGGGGAGCCGGCGCCGTGCTCGTCCGGGGTCCCGAGGGTCATGCGCGGCCGCCCCTCGGGTAGCGAAGCTTCATCCCGACGCGGATGTCGTTGGCATCGTTGATCTGGTCACCGTTGATCTTGATGAGCTCATTCATCCTTCGGACGGTGCCCATCAGTTCCTGCGAGATCTCGCTGAGTGTGTCGCCGTCCTTGACGACGTACGTGCCGAACCGCTCGTTGTTGGTCGTCTGCCTTGTCGGCGCCTGCGCGGCTTGGGTTTGTGGAGTCTGTGTCTTCGGGATTGACAGAGGCGACCCTGAACGCGCCGGGATCACGAGCTCATCGCCAATCAGGACGTGGCCCTCGCTGTTGACCTTGCCCGCGTTCGCCTTGGCCAGTTCGGGCCAGAGGTTGCCGTTGCCGTAGTATCGTGCCGCAATCGCGTAGAGCGACTCGCCCTCGTCAACCGTGTGCTTGACCGGGCTTGGGGGTGTCTGGCGATCGGACCTGCCGGCGCGCTCGTTCTGTGCGAGTGTGTCACGGTTCTGCTGGGCCCGACGGGACTGCTCGATCTGATCGCGCGTCTGGATGCCGGGCCTGGATGTGTAGCCGTTCACTCGGTCGAACATCTCGGGCGGCAGCCCTGCGTAATCCGTCGATTCGGACTCGGTGCTTGCGGTGTTGATGATGCCCGAATCGCGGGTCGATGGCTCACGGACAGGATCGCGCATCGCTGTTGATTCACGAGGAATCATCGAGACCTCGATCGGTCTATCGCTCGTGTTTGCCTGCGCTGTGTCGAGACCGGGAAGCGATTCGCGGATGCCACCGATACCTGGGTCGACGCGAACCGCGTCATCACCAGCCATGGGCCTGACTGTCTCGCCAATCCCAGGCGGCACATCCGCGATGCGGTGCACGACCATGGGCTGATCTATCTCCTGATCGGCGACGATCGGTTCGGACTGTGCTCGGGAAAGGTGATCGCTGATCAGCACGCCCACGGCGAGGATCAAACTAAACCCAATGATGAGCGCGAGTTTCTGTTCGCGAGTCACGGCGATTCCCTGCCAAAGCGGGCCGGCGTAAACCAGCCTGAGACAACGACTTCCGTGTCGGTGCCTGCCTACGTTGTCGATCCACACCGCGGCCGCTCCGCCGCGTTTGTTTGTCATCGGGCATCGGGTCGCGTTTCGTCCAACACTTGAAGCACGCGGAGCTTTGCAGATCTCGCCCTCGGGTTCGCGTGCTCTTCAGCCTCTCCCGCCACCGCGGGCTTGCGAGTCAGCCGCCTGCCGTCTCCGGCCTGCTCGATCTGCTGGAACATCCGCTTCACCGGTCGGTCCTCAAGCGAGTGGAACGAGATCACACCCACCCTCGCACCCTGGTTCAGCCACGAATCCTTGCCAGACGCGGCCTTCATACTCCCAATTCGGATCTGCTCAAGCAGCGAATCGAGCGACTCGATTTCACCATTCACTGCGATCCGAAGCGCCTGGAACGTGCGCGTTGCGCGGTCGATCCGTTTGCGTCCCTTGGGCGGAGGCCCTGCCGAGCGGCGGACGACATCGGCGAGATCTCCCGTCGTGTCGAACCTCTGCTGCTTGCGTCGCTCGACGATCGCCCTCGCGATCCGCCGCGAAGCACGCTCTTCGCCGTAGCGGTAGATCACGTCCGCGAGTTCTTGTTCATCGAGTTCATTAACGAGATCCGCTGCGGTGAGCTGGCCCGAGGTGTCGAGCCTCATGTCGAGCGGCCCGTCCTCTCGGAATGTCAGCCCCCGCGATGGATCGTCGACCTGATTGGAGGCAAACCCAAGATCCGCGAGCAGCAGATCGACCTTCAGGCCTTCGTTCTCGATGAACCGGGGCAGGTCAGCGAAGCTGCCGTGGTGAGTGAGGATTCTTGATTCGTTCGTCTCAGCAACGGACTTGGTTGCGCTTGAGAGATTCGACTTGTCGAGGTCATTGAGCACAACAACACCCGTCGATCCGATTCGCGAGGCGATCTCACGCGCGTGCCCGCCCAGGCCCGCTGTCGCGTCGGCGTACACCTCGCCGGGCTTCGGATCGAGCAGCCCGATCACCTCGTCCATCAGCACCGGGATGTGGCCCCTGGGGTCGTCCGCCATCGCTTGAGCCTACGCCGCCCGGGCCCGGTGTACCCTGTTCTCATGCGAACGCCTCCATTCGTCACTCTGCTCGCCGTCACACTCACCGCTCTCGTCGGCTGCGTCCCAAACTCCATCACGCTGCAATTCGATGGACGCCCGACACGCATCGACGAGCGAACCGTCGCTCGCGACGGCGCGAGCCGGGACAAGGTCGCACAGATCGACCTCACAGGCGTGATTACGGCGACTTCTACCTCACCATTCGGGAACGCCGCGCTGCTCGACGACTTCTCAGCCATGCTTGGTAAGGCCGAGCAAGACCCGGCGGTCAAGGCGGTGCTCATCCACATCAACTCCCCGGGTGGGTCGGTCGCCGCGAGCGAGACGCTCGCCGAGATGATCGAGACATTCAAACAGCGATCGAAGAAGCCGGTTGTTGTGAGCATGGGCGAGGTCGCGGCTTCGGGCGGGTATTACACCGCGATCACGGCAGACCACATCGTTGCGCAGCCTGCCACCATCACGGGCTCCATCGGGGTCATTGTCCCCACCATCAACGTCTCCGACGGGCTCTCACGCCTCGGCATCACGTCGCGCTCGGTCGTCTCTGGTCCGAACAAGGACATCGCCAACCCGATGCAGCCGGCAAACGAAGACCATATGCAGCTCATCCAAGGCATCGTCGACGAGTTCTATTTGGATTTCCGCACGCGCGTCACGAGCGCGAGGCCCGACATTCAGAATCCGGACACTACGCTGGACGGCAGAGTTGTTACTGGAAGAACTGCGCTCGAGCTCGGGCTCGTCGATGAACTCGGAGGCATCAGAGACGCGCACGCCGCGGCCAAGCGCCTTGCCGGTCTCAACTCGGCACAGCTCGTCAAGTACTACAGGGGCGGGCCGCCCCCGCTCACGCCCTACGCCTCGGCGAGCGCGCAGGTGCCACAGACCGACCAACCGGGCGTGCTCGACGCGGTGCTGAACTGGAAGGATCGGCTCGCGATGAGCGGTGCGACAGACCCGGGTTTCTATTACCTCTGGCTCCCGCCCGGGGCGCTCTCGATCGACTAGGCCTTCGCTCGGCGCCGCTGCGCTTCTTCGGCCATCTCTCCAAACCTACGCTGCGCGATCGCAGTGATGGTGTCTTTCGCCTGATGCAGCGTTGGGCAGTCATCACCGAGCAGAACACGCAAGCTCGTGACCGGTCTGCCGTGCAAGCCGCAAGGCACGATGAGTGAGAAGTGCAAGAGATCGGGATCGATGTTGAGAGCGAGCCCGTGCAAGGTGACCCATCGACGCACGCGGACGCCCATCGCGCAGACCTTTGCCGACTGAGCTCCCGATCGGACCCAGACACCGGTTGCGCCCTCGTCTCGTTCACCCTTGATCCCGAACGAGGCGAGAGTCTCGATGACGATGTCTTCGAGTAGACGCAGATACTCGACGATCCTGCAGTTCATCCGGTTGAGATCGACGATCGGGTAGACCACGAGCTGGCCCGGGCCGTGATATGTCACGTCACCACCCCGGTCAGTCTCAGCGATCTCGACGCCTTGCGCTGCGAGCATCTCTGGCGTCGCGGTGATGTGTGACTGGGCCTCGGGTCTGTGCGTCACGGTGATGACCGGGTCGTGCTCGACAAGCAGAATCGTGCCGACCTCGGAGCAGTCAGTCTCACGCCCCGCAAGCACATGGGCGTGGCGCTGCTGCTGGATCTCGTACGCCTCGTGGTAGCCCAGCCTGCCAATATCTTCGATCGAAACGGCGTTTGACACACTCAATCGTAGTTCCGGCCCACGGGCCGATCCCCTACCATGTCCCTACATGGACAGACCCTCTGAGACCAAGGCCCCAAAGCTCCGACTCTGCGTGCTCGCCAGCGGCTCGTCGGGCAACTGCTCGGTTCTGACCTTCGGCGAGGGCCTCACCACCCGGGTCTGCCTGCTGGACGCGGGCCTCTCCCCCAGGCGCACACGCAAATTGCTCGCCGACGAGGGATTCCGTTTCGATCAGGTCGATCACATCCTCGTGACGCACTTCGATCGGGACCACTTCCACCTCGGCTGGCAGGCGGCGAGGCTGGATCACATCAAGATTCACGCGCACGCCGACCACGCAATCGCTGCGCGGCGAGCAGGGATCACTGGCAAGAGTCTCAAGCTCTTCGAGGATCCGTTCACAATCTGGGACGAGGTCGAGGTCGGGTTCGCCCGTCTCGCGCACGACCAGTTGGGCGTCACCGCGTTCCGGATCGAAACCAGCAACTCCTCGCTTGGGTACGCGACCGACCTAGGCAGGCCTGCCCCAGAACTCACACGCGCGCTGCACGGTGTCGGGACGCTCGCGATCGAGAGCAACTACTGCCCGCGGATGCAGATCGATTCGCCGAGGCCCGAGTACCTCAAGCGCCGGATCATGGGCGGCGCGGGGCACCTTTCGAACCAGGAATCCGCTGAAGCAGTGCGCACGATCAGACCCGCCTCGCACGCTGTACTCCTGCACCTGAGCAGGCAGTGCAACACGCCGGAAACCGCGCTCGATGCTCACCGATCGCACGGCTGCAAGACGATCGTCTCAAGCCAGTTCGACCCGACAGAGTGGATCGATATCGCACCGGGTCGGGCTAAGGCGATGCCCGAACCGGAACCCGTTCAGCCCTCACTCTTTTCCGCGAAAGCACCCTCGGCGTGAGCAAAGCCAACTCAGCCCGGAACGAGCGCCGAATCTGGCCCGCGCAGGAAGCCAAGCCCTCGTCCGCGCGATGGCACCGCGCTTCGCTGGGGCTCAGACGCGTCATGCGCAGGCTTACCAGCACGGGCACCATCCGCACACCCGAGGGGATCCGCTACCGCCCGGTCGGGCACCTCTCGCTGACGAGATCACTCTCCAAGCGCGGCCCGGGGTTCAAGGAGTACGACGTGCAGTTCCCGTTCCACGAACCCATGCGCGTGAAGGTAGAGCCGAACAGGGTATTTGCGGATCTGACGGGTCCGCGCTTCGCGTCGGAGCGCGAGCTGCTCACCAAACACATCCGCCCGGGCTCAAGGGCGTTGATCATCAACGCGGGCACGGGCGATACCGCAGCGTGGCTTGCCGACCTTGTCGGCCCCTCTGGCGCAGTGGTTGCGCTGGACCTCGACGAGCAGTCGGTCGAGTTTGCCAAACGCAGGTACGACACGGCAAACACCACCTTTGAGCAGGGCGACGGCTCGCTCCTGGCAGGAGAGCCAGACGAAGCGTTCGAGTTCGTGCTCGCACCCAGAGCCTTCAGCCCGAGCGACGAGGGGCTGAACCTGACGCCTCTCTTCCGGCTCGTGGCCCCGGGCGGGTCTCTGGCGATCAGCACCGCCTCTGGCTCGGTGCTCGCCCTGTCGCTCGTGAAGCTCCTCGATGATGTCTCCGCAGGGGCCGCTCGGACGAGCGTTCTCGAACGGGCGGGGATCAGTGTCGCCATTGCCACGAGGCCGATCTAGGCTTCCTTTCGCATGACCACACCAAAGACATCAGATTCCACCGACTCCAGCAGAACCGATCAGCGGGCGAAGGCCCGGGCTTTCGCGATTGACGCGGCACGCTCACTCACGGACAACCAGTGCACCGATACGCTCGTTCTGGACCTCAAGGCCAGGAGCCCCGTGGCAGACTTTCTCGTGATCACGTCTGGCACGTCGGACAGGCAGATGAAATCCGCTGCAGACGATGTGGTTGAGATTGCACCGAACACCGGGCACGAGCTCGTGCGCCAGAGCGCCGACAATCGTCACACGTGGATCGTCTCGGATTTCGGGGATGTGGTTGTGCACGTCTTCGAGCCCGACACACGCGCGTTCTACGACCTCGAGCTTCTCTGGGGCGACGCGGCGAAGGTCGCCTGGAAGCGAGACTGAGCACATGACCACGCCCAGAGCCGTCCGCGTCGTGACGTCCAGCACCGAATACGACGTGCGCATCGGGTCCGGGCTTCTTGAGACGATCTACGAAGTTGTGATCCGCTCGGCTCCAAAGGCAAGACGCGTGCACGCGATCGTCGACTCGGGCGTCCCGACGCAGCTCGTTGATCGCGCGCTCGAAGGCATCAAGGCAGCAGACCTCAGCGTGTCGCGCTCGGAGATCACACCGACCGAGCACGTCAAGATCACCGAGACGTGGCACGAGCAGATCACTCAGGCCGCGGCTGCGAGGCTCGATCGCTCCGATGTCATCCTCGCGATCGGCGGCGGGATCGTCGGGGATATCGCGGGCTTCGTCGGAGCCTCCTACCGGCGCGGTCTGCACGTCATCCAATGCCCCACAACGCTTCTTGCGATGGTCGATGCGTCCGTGGGCGGCAAGACGGGTGTCAACCTCAAAACTCCATCGGGCCTGCTCAAAAACGCGATCGGCGCGTTCCATCAACCCACCGAGGTGGTCGCGGATATCGAGTCGCTCAAGTCACTCACACTCCGCGTCTTTTGTGCAGGACTGGCAGAGTGTGTCAAGCACTCGATGCTGAGCGCCGACTTTGGTGATGCCCAGCTCGGCTCCTGGATGCGTGAACACTCGAACGAGATCCTCGCGCAGGAAGCCGATGCCCTCGCGGAGTTGGTTTCGCGCAATGTCGCGGTGAAAGCAGCGGTCGTGGCGACCGATGAGACGGAAACCAGTGCGGGTGACATGGGCCGGGCGCTCCTGAACCTCGGGCACACGTTCGCGCACGCGATTGAGACGCTGCCGGGCGTTCGCGTGCCCTTGGGCGATACGAGCTGCCCGATCATGCACGGCGAGGCGGTCTCACTCGGACTCGTTGCCGCGGCTTCGATGAGCGAGGACCTCGGCAAAACCTCTGGTCTCATCGAACCACTCGAGTCGTGGCTCACCGACCTCGGCCTCCCCACCCGCTGCGAGGGCCTTTCCGACGTCGACGCGATCCTCGAACGGATGGTGCACGACAAGAAGGCCTCGGGCGGCACGATCCGATTTGTGATCCCTACATTCGAGGGGTCCTGCAGGGTGATCGAGTCGCCGGGCGATGCACCGATCCTGAAGGCTCTTGAGGCAATCCAGGCCTAACCCGCTGCACACAACCGGTTCGGGATACACCCGGCTGTGAAGCGGGGCAAACTTGCAGTAGATCTGCGCGCTCTGTCGATAATCCCAAGGGACGCCCGGTGGTCCGCGCAGGGCAGCGCGGAAACCTCGGGCTCACAGTGGGTTCCAGCGGGAGCGAAGCCGTGCGCACAGTTGTCATTGTCAACCAAAAGGGTGGCTGCGGAAAGACCACCACCGCGATCAATCTCGCCGGCGTTTGGGCGAGCCGGGGCAAGAGAGCACTGCTCGTCGACCTTGACCCGCAATCGCACTGCGCCGCGGGCCTGGCCATCCCCGAGCAACGGATCGACTTGGACATCAGCGACGCCCTGC
>WUAK01000060.1 GCA_009827205.1 Phycisphaeraceae bacterium
CAGCGGAACTCGTCTACAACGACGGCAACGGTGCTGTCACTATCCCGCTCACGCACAACGGTGGCGAAAGCTACTCGGCCTCACTGCCGGGCGGCGATTGCTTCAGCGCTATCGACTTCTCCTTCGGTGTCGATGACACGAACGGCGAAAGCTACTCCAACCCCAATGGCGGGTCCTTCGCCGCAACCATCGCCACCGGCACGAGCGATATCGTCGATCTCGATATGAACTCCGATCCGGGTTGGACCACGTCCGCCTCTGCTGGCACGACCACCGGGTTCTGGCAGCGCGTCGTTCCGGGCGACTACAACCGCGGCGACCCCTCCGCTGACTCCGATGGCTCGGGCCTGTGCTGGGTCACTGACAACGCAGCCAACGCAGACATCGACGGCGGCATCGTGACGCTCACCACCGCAACGTACGACCTCTCGAGCTCGCCCGATGCTGTGCTCTCTTACGACCTGCACCACGACGTGACCGACACCGCGGGCAACGACCTCTTCAGAGCTGAGATCTCCAATAACGGAGGCGCAACATGGGTCATCCTCGAAGATGTCCCGCAATCCACTGGCGGCTGGCAGTCACGCTCATTCAACGTGTCTGACTTCGTCACCCCGACGAGCCAGGTCGTCGTCCGTTTCAACTCACAGGACCTCGGCACCGCGACCATCGCAGAAACCGCGATCGACGCCTTCGTGATCCGCACCATCCTCTGCGACGACTGCCTCGCGGACGTCAACGGTGACGGCTCCGTCACACCCACGGACTTCACCGCGTGGGTCAACGCATTCAACAACAACCTGCCAGAGTGTGATCAGAACGGCGACGGGGCCTGCACCCCGACCGACTTCACCGCTTGGGTGAACAACTTCAACGCCGGCTGCTGAGCCTCTTCATACATACCCGTACATCCACGGCAGGGCCCCGCTGTTTGAAGCAGCGGGGCCCTTTGTTTGTATGGTGTTCACATAACCCGTGTAGGACCGGATAACCGCATCTGAATCCATAGTTTCCGCAACATCACGCCCGGATATCCCGTATCTTGAGTGAAAGACCACGGGTATTCGTGTGCGAACTGGCACTCGGCGGGGGCCGTGGTCTTATAGAAGAGAAGATAAGAAGGGGAGCAGAAGTGATGTCTATCCGTGTCTCTGGTGGAGTTCTTGCGGGCTCACTCGGCCTTGTTCTCGCCGCCGGCTCCGCTCATGCTGCCGTCGATAAGAACTACAAGAAGTCCCACCCGGGTGGTGAAGAAGAACGCCTGCTCGGCAAGGGCGATTCGATGGACGCCCGGTTTGGCAACTTCCCCGCCAACAACATCTCCTTCCTCGGCCAGGTCACGATCAACCAACTGGATCCCGGATCTGCGGATGCCAACGACTGCTGGGGCTATGTCACACAGCAGGGCAAAGAAATCGCGATCATCGGACTCCAGTCGGCGACCGGCTTTGTTGACATCACTGATCCCGTGAACCCCCAGGTCATCGGCGTCTTCTCCAGCCCGACTAGCCTCTGGCGTGATATCAAGGTCATCGGCGATATCGCTTACGTCGTGACCGAGGGCGGCGGACATATTCAGATGTTCAACCTCGCCAACGCTGACAACGGCACCATCGGCAACCTCGGATTCGCGCAGAACTTCGGTGGCGCAAGCTCTACACACAACATCGTTGCAAACGAAGAGTCGGGTTACATCTACCGTGTGGGTGGCAGCAGCGATCTCGGGCTCCGCGCGTACGGCGTCGGTGTAAACGGTGCACCGGGCTCGGCAACCAGCCCGTCGCAGCAGGCCGTGCAGGATGACCTCTACGTCCACGACGCGCAGGTTGTGACGTATGACTCAGGGCCTTACGCGGGTCGTGAGATCGCGTTCCTCTGCTCGGGTTTCGGCAACGGCAGCTCTGACACCAGGCTCCGAATCTACGACGTTACAAACAAGAACAACATGTTCGAGCTCGACAACGTCATCTATCCCAACCGTGCATACTGCCATCAGGGCTGGCTCAGCGAGGACCGAAAGTACTTCTACGTAAACGACGAACTCGACGAAGGCGACAGCGTTAACACGACCACCATGCACATCTTCAACGTCGAAGATCCAGCAAACGCCTTCTACGTCGGACCTTGGTCGAACGGCAACAACGCGCGCGACCACAACCTCTATGTCAAGGGCAACTACATATACGCCGCCAACTACCGCTCTGGCCTGCGTATCCACGACATCAGCGACCCCGAGAACCCGGTCGAGGTCGCTTGGATCGACACTTACCCCGCCGACGACGGCAAGGGGTACGACGGTGCCTGGTCCAATTACCCATTCTTCCCCTCGGGCAACATCATCATCTCTGACATCCAGCAGGGACTCGTCATCGTCAGGCCTAACCTCGACCTGCTCAGCTTCACACTCGACACGGGCCTCAACGACATCGTTGACCCCGCCGGCGGTGAGATCGTCATTGTGACGATCGATGAAGAGAACGTCACGCTCGACGAAAGCACGCCGACACTCAACATCCGTGACGAATCTGGAACTGTCACACCCGTCCCGGGCACAGCGACCGGCCTCCCTGGCCAGTTCCGCTTCGACACACCTTCGCTGCCTTGTCTTGAGAATCTCGACTGGTGGATTTCCGCCGACACAACAGGCGGCGAGACATTCACGCTCCCGGCGCTTGCTCCGTCGAGCAGCTTCTCGGCTGTCGTTGCAACCAATCTCACAACCGTGTTCGAGGACGACTCCGAAACTGATCTCGGGTACGCCGTCTCAGGGAACGCAAGCGACGGCCAGTGGACGCGCGGCGTGCCCGTCAACTCGGGACGGGGCGACCCGGCTACCGACGCCGACGGATCGGGTCGCGCTTGGCTCACCGACAATGAAGCCGGCAACTCCGACGTCGACGGCGGAGCAACCATACTCACTGGCCCCGTTTTCGACGCCTCGGCGGGCGGCACGCTCAGCTACAGCTACTGGCTGAACGACATTCCGACCGGTGAGATCGGCCCGGAGGATTTCCTCCGAGTTGAGTACGCGACCAACGCCGCGGGCAACAACTGGGCCACGCTCCGAAACCACACCGAAACTCTCAACCAGTGGCGAGAGGTCAGTGTGATCGTCGGCGACGCGGGCGAGATCCCCGCGACCAGCACTCTCAGGCTCCGCTTTACCGCGAACGAATCGTCGCCTGGCGACGTGATGGAAGCGGGCATCGACGCGATCAGCCTGAACTCGTTCGAGTGCGAGAACCCGTGCTCCAACCTTGCAGACGTGAACGGTGATGGGTCAGTCACGCCCACAGACTTCACCGCCTGGATCAACGCGTTCAACAATAACCTGCCCGGATGCGATCAGAACGGCGACGGAGCCTGCACACCGACTGACTTCACCGCGTGGATCTCGAACTTCAACAACGGGTGTTAGTCAGGAGCAACAGTTGAGTCCGACAACCACCGACGACTGGCCGATGTATCACGTGAGCCAGTTGTCGGCTGTTGGCACCGTGGTGAACACGATCGGCAGCGATCGTTTCGATGGTGAGCAAATCACGGCTTTGCACGGGGGTATGGTCGGGCTGCCAAGGCACGCCTTCAAATACAAACGCGCGGGCGAACAGGCTGTCGTTGGTGCGCCGGGATGTTCGTTGTGGTCGAATAAGAACCAGGTGTTCGAGCGAGCGCCAATCGATCCGAGAGGCGAAGTAACAGATTGGCTCTGGGTCCGCCCTGAGATCACAGTGCAAGCAGCCGCTCGACACAACCCCGCGGTGATCGACAGACCCGACGATCCCTTTCCGTTTGCTTACGGCTACACATCATCCAGGACACAGCTAGAACTCCGTCTCATTATCGCGGCTGCAAAGAGTGGAATCGAAGACCAACTCGCAATCGACGAAGCCATTGTGTCACTCTTTGCACGGATGGTTGACCAGGCATTCGCAGGACGATCTCACAAGAAACCACGTAAAGAAGCGACACAGAAAACGCACCGCAACCTGGTGAATGAAGCGATAAGGCTTCTGACCACTGATCCAACGAAGAAATGGACGCTCGATGAACTCGGCAGCAAGGTGCACACTGCACCTCTCCATTTTTGCCGCGTTTTCAAACAGATCACTGGCTACTCGATCCGTGATTATCAGCTTCAAATCCGGCTTGCTTTGGCAATGGATCTCCTCGAGTGCGGAGGAGTCTCGGTATCGGATGCCGCCAGAATGGCAGGGTTCAGCAGCCAGTCGCACCTCTCAGATGCCTTCTACGAGATCACACAGCTCAGACCCAGCAGAGCCAGCGCATACCTCTCGGGCAAAGCTGCCACATCTTTGCGCAGCCTAATGGACAACCAACATACAGATCACGCGTAGAAGCCTCTTGTCCAACGCACGGACCACGAGAGGAATCACATGTGTACCAAGCTTTGCACTCTTTCTGCAATCGTAGTGTTTGCCGGCAGCGCTCAATCGCAATTTGTAGAGCAAGGCGTTCATGTGCTCTGGACCGCCGATGCTGAAACCTTCAACGACCAGTATGCCTGGCAATGCGAAGCGATCGGAGATATTCACGGTGACGACGGTGTGAGCGAAATTGTCGTCACAGCCCCTTTCAACAGCTTCGGCAGAGTTACAAATCGAGGGCGTGCATACGTCTACGACGGCTGCGACGGAACACTGCTCCATACACACGAGGGGCAGATTGCTCAGGGATGTCTCGGGTTCCGAGTCTTCAGTGGAGACGATTTCACCGGTGACGGCATTCCAGATTATGTGCTCACACAGGCCGGCGCACAAGGCAACACGCAGCCGGACCAAGCGGGCGCGCCTTTTCCGGGATACATCAATGTGTACTCGGGAGCAGACCACTCTCTCGTCTTGAGAATCGATGGACCAACCCCAGAGGGCAGGCTGGGAATTGCCGCATCCGTACTCGACGATCTGACCGGTGACGGAATCCCTGAAATCCTCGGCGGTGCACCACAGGCAGATTTGAACGGCACCCGAAGCGGTTCTGCGTACGTCTTCGACGGCGCATCGGGGGGCATCATCCGCACGCACTTCGGACCTGGATCAGACGCGCTCTTCGGTAATGGTGCTACAGCAATCGGAGATATCACGGGCGACGGTCTTCGAGATTACGCGATCGGTTCGTTTGGAGAGGGCCCAAGCCGGAGAGGCAGAGTCCGTGTCTATGACTCATCGACCGGTGCGGAGCTGTACACCATCAATCCGCTCGATTACCCCGATGGTCAGAACGCTGTCGATTTTAGTAGGTTCTTCATGTTCGATGCGGGCGACATCGATGGCGATACACGCACTGATCTGTATGTTGCGGATTGGTTCGATAGAACCGGCGGAGCAACAGCGGGCAAGGTATGGATTTTCGATACTGGCATTCCTCAGGCTGGAAAACCTCAACGAGTTATTCAGACTATCACAGGAACAGTGGCCCAGGAATGGCTCGGCTTTGGAAGAGGATTCCCAGATATAAACGGTGACGGCGCTGGCGATCTACTCGTTTCTTCATACGGGCACAGAGCCTTCACCGGTGCGCTCGGTCTCTACTCAGGGCGCACCGGTGAAAGGCTTAGATACATATCAAGAGATTCAAACGGCGAACAATTCGGTTACGACGCCTGCTCTCCCGGAGATATCAACGGTGATACGATTCCCGATATCATCGTGACAGAGGCCGGAACACTACAACCGAATGATCGTGGCCGAGTCTGGGCCATCGCAGGACAAGACCACACACCATGCCTTGCAGATGTCAACGGCGATGGCCAAGTCACGCCCACCGATTTCACCGCCTGGATCGGGGCGTTCAACGCTGGCGACCCGGCAGCAGATCAGAACCTGGATGGAATGATCACCCCTACAGACTTCACATCGTGGGTGGTCAACTTCAATAAGGGCTGCCGCTGAAACACTGTCCACACACCGCCCGATCGAATACCATCGGGCGTGAGCACCAAAGGACAGAACGAATCAAGCCCGAAACGATCACTCTCGTACCCGGCGCCCGTCGAGCGGCTGCTCACCGAGCTGACCCGCCTGCCGGGTATCGGAAGAAGATCCGCCGAACGGCTCGCGTTTCACGTCCTCCGGGGCGACAAGCAGGCCGCCGAGAAGCTTGCCCACGCGATCACCGACGTGAAGTCCGCGATCGGCCACTGCTCGATCTGCTCGAACCTCACCGAGCACGACCCCTGCCCGATCTGTGAGTCCGAGAAACGCGACCGGTCAAAGATCCTCGTCGTCGAGCAGCCCCGTGACCTCATCGCAATCGAGCAGACCGCGATGTACCAGGGGCTCTACCACGTCCTGCTCGGGCGCATCAGCCCGCTCGATGGCATCGGCCCAGAACACATCACCGCGCGCGATCTCTTGCAACGCATCGACAATCCCAAAAGAAACGCCGGCGGTGTGCCGATCCAGGAGGTCATCCTGGGGATGAACCCAACAGTCGAGGGTGACGGCACAGCGCTCTACCTCACAAGCCAGCTCGAGTCGCGCAATGTCCGCATCACCAGGCTCGCAAGAGGGCTCCCCTCGGGCTGGTCGATGGAGCTGGCCAGCAAGGCGATCCTCGCCGACGCGATCGAGGGACGACAGCAGGTCAGGGAGTAGACTGCACGCAGATGGCAATGCGTTTCGAACAATCACAGGGCATGAAGCTCGGCCAGCAGATGAAGCTGTCGCCGAGGGTCATCCAGTCGATGGAGATCCTCCAGCTCCCGCTCACAGAACTCGAAGAACGCATCGAGCAGGAACTCGAGAACAACATCGCCCTCGAACTCGAAGAACCCACACGCGAAGATGACTTCGACGAGCCCGTCAACCGCGAGGACGCGCCCGACGCGGACTCAGACTCGTTCGAGCACCTCGACGAGCTGACAAGCGACGTCCCCGATATCGCCGAGAACGAGTTCGACTCGTCCGCACGCGCCGAGCGATACGAAGAACCCGCGTACCAGTCAGCAAGCTCCGCGGGCGAGCGCGACGCCAAGACCGACGCGATGGCCAACACCCCCGCGCGCACCGGCACGCTGCACGATCAGCTCCTCGACCAGTGGCGCCTCACCGAGCTGGACGAGTCGATCCTGAGCGCCGGCGCCGAGATCATCGGCTACCTCGACGACGATGGTTTCCTCCGCACGCCTACAGAAGACATCCTGCAGAAGGCCTCTCCCTCGCTCGGGCTCACGCCAGAATTGCTAAACGAGTCGCTCCAGGCGCTGCAGCTCGTGCTCGAGCCCCCCGGCGTCGCCGCGCGTGACGTCAAGGAGTGCCTGCTCCTCCAGCTCGACGCGATCGAGGCCGACCCCGCCCAGCTCACCGAGGACGACACGCTTGCCCGCGTCCGTGCGCTCATCACCGACCATCTCGACGATCTCTCGCAGAACCGCCTGCCCAAGATCGCCGCGGACACCGGGTATGAGCTCGACGAGATCAAGGACGCACTCGAGTTCATGCGCCGCCTCTCGCTCGCGCCGGCGCGGCAGCTCGTCCAGTCACGCCCCGAGATCATCACCCCCGACGCCATCGTCGAGTACGACGAAGAGAACGACGCCTACTACGCCTACCTCAACGAACGCCGCAGCGCCAACCTCCGGGTCAACGAGGAGTACGCGCGTCTGGCGACCGACAAGTCGCTCGAAAAGAAGGACCGCGACTTCATCAAAACGAACCTCGCCAACGCCGCATGGCTCATCGACGCCGTAGGCCAACGCTCGAGCACGCTCCTCCGCGTCATCCGCGTCGTCGTCGATGCGCAGCGCGACTACTTCGACTACGGCCCAACCTCACTCAAACCGCTCCCCATGACACAAGTCGCCGACCAGATCGGTGTCCACGTCGCAACCGTCAGCAGGGCGGTCAGCGACAAGTACCTCCAGACCCCGCGCGGCATCGTCCCGCTCCGCTCCTTCTTCACCGGGGGGCTGGCGACCGAATCGGGCGAGGATATGAGCTACGACGCCGTCAAAGCGGCCCTCCGCGAGATCGTCGACAACGAAGACCCCGCAAAGCCGCTCTCAGACGACGCGCTCGCCAAAGCACTCAAAGAGCGCGGCATCGAGATCGCCCGCCGCACCGTCGCCAAGTACCGAGGCCAGCTCGACATCCCGAGCGCGAGGCTGCGGAAGAAGCACTAGTTGTGCCTTGCTCCTTCGGTATCGAGTTTCTGAAAGCGTTTAAGCCCTCGATATCCATCTGTATGCAAGAGAACAAGTAGCTTGATCTCTCGTTTGAGATTCAGTCCACATTCTGGACAGGTGGCAAACTCTTCATAATCAACTTCGTAGTCACAACTGGGACAAAGGCCAGTCTGCATCTTTTCTCTTCGGCTGGTGACGATACTTTTGACCCAGAGCCAACCAACAAACAGAATGATGATTATGGGTATGAATAATAGCTTTGCGTAACGGATACTGAGCGGACCCCAGTACGTAACGCTTGTTGTTCCATGATAGTCACCCTGGTATATGGCTTCGATAGATCTAGCATGCCAGTCGGGAATATTGCGACCAAGCGACATACCAGACAATTCGTTTCTTATCCAAGCAGCTTGTTCTAGATCAGACTGCAAAAACCCGACTGGATCATCAAGGCTTGTGCCGTTGAACATGACTTCGGGCATTTTGACTGTCACTGAATCACGGTACAAAGTTCTTGTAGATATGTGTTCGAATATGACTGACGCCTGTTTATCAAACATGAAGTCTGGTGTGCGCAATTCAAACTTACGTAGTGATTGTCCAGAACTGAAGCTGCTATGAGAAGAGAATCTCGCCGGAGGCAAGGTGACAATGACTAGTAATGCCAAGAGGAGCAGTGCCAGCTTCCACCATGGCGGCCTCGGATCAAACACCCTGATCAGCCAGGGCTTCACTTCACACCTGCCAGCTTCCTCACCGTAAAGTCAAAGTTCCGCACGATCGCCTTGTGCAGCCCGAACACGATCGCGGCGTAGACCCCCGCCGCGGCTACCGCGCCAACGGCGAGCCCGATCCGCGCCGAGGGCAGGCCCGACTCTTCGACCGTCACCGTCATCGATTGCACCGGGTACACGCACGCGCGCACCGCGGAGGCGGGCGTGAGCGAGGCCATGATCGAGCCGAGGACCGGGATCGTGTCAGAGCTCAGCCAGCCGCACAGGCCGACCGTGCCCCCGATCGCACCCACAACACCAACCGTGCCCACGACAGACCCGAGCGTGCCCTTGCTCTTGAGCGACCACTGCAGCCCGATGATCACACAGAACGCGATGAAAGCGATCGACGCGAGCAGCACAACGAGACCGGCCTCGGGAAGCACGATCGGCACCTCGAACGTCCGCCCGGCGGCTCCGATTCGGTCGGTCACGAACGCCTTCTCCACCTTCCCAAACCCGTTGAGTAGCGAGTAGAGCCCTGCAAGCCCGATCGTCGCGCTGGGCACCGCGATCAGTGGGATCAGGTACGCGATCAGCCCCCGCAGCTTCCCGCTCATGTACGAGCTCGCCGTAAGTGGTGTGGTGAGCAGGAGGTCGAGCGTGCCGTCCTCGCGCTCACGGCTGATCGCGGTCGCCGACATGTTGATCGCCACCAGCGCGGTCACCGCGAGCTCGCCGACGACCGTCATCGCGATCGCGAGCCTGAACCCGTCCGGTGTCATCGCCGTGGAGTGATAGAACGCGATCAGCCCGATCGCCCAGCCGATACCGAGCACGATAAACAGCCATCGCGCCAGGATGCGCCCAAACGACGCGTTCCGCGCCGCCGCCTCGCGCCACGCGACGGGGTTGTTCCACACCGTCCGGGGCGGGCGGTGCACCTCTTCGCTGTCGCCCTTCTTGAAGACACGTTTGTGGATGGGCACACCGGTTGCGCCGGCTGTCATCGTCGCCAGCCCGCCGGCGCGAACCGTGATCGTGCTCGCCACCATCAGAACCAGACTCAGGATCGCGCTGCCCGCGCACCACGTCGTGACGGGCCTTGCCAGCATCCAGCTCCCGAGGAATCCGAGCGCCGGGTCTTCGAGATCAGCCCTCGGGTACCCCGTCGGCTCGAGCAAAGACGTCAGAGCCAGGAATGGGTTGATCGCGGTCATCCACGTCACACCGCTGCCGTCTTCGCCCGAGCCGAGGCCGGCCTGGACCATGGATCGATCGATGCCGATCGTGATCGCCAGGTAGCTCACAACCGTGATGTAGAAAGCGAACACCGCCCGCCGACCGACAACCCGGCTGCACGACAACGCGATCGCGATCGCGCCGACAACCAGCGCCGCACAACCCGCGATCAAGTAACTCGCCATGATCGACCGGCCGGGCACCCCGCCGTAGAACTGCGTCAGCGCGAAAAGGGGCATGGAGCAGAAAAGCAGCGCCAGAATGAAGAACAGCCGACCGAGCAGATTCCCGGACACAATCTGTCCGGGTGTCATGGGCGTCGTCAGCAGGATGTCCCACGTCCGGGGGCTTGCTTCCTGCGCGATCGCGCCGGCCATGAACACCGGGGCGAGCACGCAGATCAGACCGATCTGCAGGTACGCGACCATCTCGAACGAGCGAGCACCCGCCTGCGCCAACTCACCGTAGCTCGCGACGCCGCTCGTGCTCGGGCCGAATATCAGCAGCCAGAGCAGCACCAAGATCATCACGCCCAGATAAGCCGAGCGGATGTACATGTGTCGGACCCGGCGAGACCCACCCTGCACGAGGCGCACCGCGACCGGGTTGGTCGGCCCAAGCCTCAGGATGTAGCGCAAGATCGCGGGCATCGCTCACATCGTATGTCAAAGTGACACCGCTACGCCTGCAATCTGCGAACACGGATCTCAGCAGCAATAACGAAAGCCGCCCGACATCGTGCCGGGCGGCGAGAATTCTGAAACTTGAAGAGACCAAGCAGGCTTTATCGCCTGCGGCGCGAAGCCAAGAGCCCGCCTAGTCCGAGCAGTGTCGCCGACGCGGGGGCCGGGATCTCGGTGACGATGGTGATCTCCCATCCCTCGGCGAACGAGCCCGTGTCTGAGAATGCATCGTCGTAGACATACAACTCCCAGTTGCCATTGGCGTTCTCGCCGTTGAACAGCGAGAGCAGCGAGCCGTCGGATGCCGGGGCGGTTGTGTCAGCCGTGCCGTAGACAGACGGCTGGTAGAAACCGGCGACAAGCGCACCGGCTTCATTGTCCGCGATCGGCCCCGCAGCGGAGTCGTCGAAGATCAGGTCGCCGCCGATGTCGTCGAGACCGCCCGCGTCTTGCATGAGTGTCACGACTGTGCCCGACGGCGAACGGAGCGTGATCTCAAGATCATCAGACCATGTGTGCTGACCTTCCATGAGGTTCACGTTCACATCGGTGATGACACCGGTTGCGCCCGCAACCGTGATGATCGAAGGGAACAGCGTCGCTTCGCCTTCGGTGACTGGAGCGGTCGTGCCGAAGCCCCACTCAAGCGGCGCAGCGTTCGATTCGGTAATCACATCCGCGGCCGCTGGGGACGTGAGCCCCGCAGCAAGCGCACAAAGTAGCGCACGGTCTTTCATCTCTTCCAATCCTCTCAAGTCGAACACGCACCGGGACCCGGGCGGCGTCCGCTGTCGATGTGTGTTGAGACCAAATTCACCGGCGGCCTCCCCAAAAACCTAACCCCGATTCCGGGCCTTGCCACCCGTTTTCCTACACAGAGGTGGGTTTGAAGCCAACAACGGGTCGAGGGTGTTCCCACTCGATCTGATCGGACCTGCCTCTCAAAGGCACCCAGGGGGTCCAAAAAAGAACACACCCGGCTCTTTCGAACCGGGTGTGCGTGTAAGTCGTCTTGCGGACCCTCCTAACCGAGAGGGCCGAAGCGATTAGCGGCGGCGGCGGGCAGCAGCCAGGCCACCGAGGCCGAGCAGAGCAGCCGAAGCCGGTGCCGGGACCGTGACGATGTCGAGGGTCCAGCCGTCGAACGTGCCGGTGTCGCCACCGTTCTCGTCGTAGACGTAGAGGCTCCAGGCGCCGTTTGCGTCTTCGCCGTTGA
>WUAK01000007.1 GCA_009827205.1 Phycisphaeraceae bacterium
CTACGACCCGCCGCCGGGCGCTACTGATCCGGGGGCACATGGGAGCACGTACGAAAGCAGATGGAGTGGTGGCAGGCGGCAATCCTGGGTCTTGTTGAGGGCGTGACGGAGTACCTCCCCGTTTCATCCACGGGGCATCTCATCATCGCTTCTTCACTCATGGGTCTGGACGACCCCGAGGTGAAGCGGTCCGTTGACGCGTTCAACATCGTGATCCAGGGCGGCGCGATCCTCGCGGTGCTCGGCCTGTACCGCCAGCGCGTGGGTCAGATGATCATGGGCATGCTCGGGCGCAACAAGGCCGGGCTCAGGCTCGCGATCAGGCTCATTGTCGCATTCCTCCCCGCCGCGATCCTCGGCGTCCTGCTCAACGACATCATCGAGTCATCGCTCTTCTTCACGGGTCCGGTGCTCACCGCGCTTGCGCTTGGGGGTGTGTACATGATCGCTGTCGACAGATGGCGCATGAAGCACCTCCGCAAGCAGGAAGGCGAGCAAGCGGAAGACGATGGCCCGGACCTCGACTCCATGACCGTGCGCTCGGCGCTGATCATCGGATTGATCCAGTGCATCGCGATGTGGCCCGGCACAAGCCGATCCATGATGACCATCACGGGCGGTGTGATGACAGGGCTCAGGCCAAAGCACGCCGCGGAGTTCAGCTTCCTGCTGGGTTTGCCGACGCTCGGCGGCGCATGCGTCTGGAAACTGCGCTCGAACATCGTTGAATCACAAGAACAGAACCTGCCCAATCTCTTCGAGGTCTTCGGTCCAGTGACGTTCGTGGTCGGCCTCGGCGTCGCGACGATCAGCGCGGTCATCGCTGTGCGCTGGCTCGTGGGATTCCTGAACCGTCACGGCCTCGAGGCCTTTGGCTGGTACCGCATCATCCTCGCAGCCCTGCTCGGCGGTCTGATCTGGGCCGGGTACGTCACCGTCGGCGAACCGGGTGACGCAAAGCAAGCCGACACCACGAGCGCAACAACAGAGGCTGAGTGATCCGTTACGGCGCTACGCCGCGACCTCTACGACCATCCGTATCTGATTCGGCTCGCCTGCGACGCGGAGCATGCCCACACCATCGTTCAGATTCGCACGACGCGTGATCAACGGCAAGAGATCCACGAGCCCCGAGTGAATCGCATCGAGTCCTTCGCCGATGCGACCCGAGCGTGCCCCGAGGATCCGCATCTCGTCTCGGATCACCCGCTCGAGATGATCGCTCAGAGACAGATCGAGCCCATCCACATGCACGGGCGGCCCTTGCAGCACCAGAGACCCCCTCGGGCGAAGCATCCCAAGCGCCGTGCGCACTGCATCAGCGCCCGCGAGATTCGGACCCGGCTCTGGCTCGAGGCTCACAACGACGACATCCTGATCCGCGCGCAGCCCGGGCTCCGAGATGTGCCGATGCCTGATCTGCCAACGCTCGCATAACCCGAACCGCTCCTCACGAGCGCCGACGAGTCTGACCGAGGCGTTGCGCTTGGCGAGCACCTGTGCCGCGAGAATCGCCTGCGCACCGTCTCCCAGCACCGTGACGTATGTCTGCTTCTCGACCGGGGCGAGATGCGCTACATGTAGCGCATCGGCGACGGCGTGCGCGAACACGGCCTGCTCCGGGTCGATCTTCGAGCTCACTTCCATCAGGTTGCGCACGGGCAGCGCGATGTAGTCGGCGAGCGTGCCGTCAAGTTGGCGTAGACCGATGACACGCCGGTTTCGGCAGTGGACACTCAGGCCCTTCTTGCACAGATCGCACGTGCCGCATGCGACGTCGGGTGATGCGACCACCCGCTTGCCGAGCAGGGGTGACTTCGCGGCGCGCTCACCGAGTTTCTCGACGATGCCCACGAGTTCGTGCCCGATGACACCATCGTGATCGATCCGGCCCGAGACCGCTGCCATCTCAAGGGGCGATAGCCCCGCGTGCTCGATACGCACGAGCGCGTCGGTGAGACCGATCTCAGGCACCGCGTAGTCGCCGACCAGCCTCGGGCCGTCTTGATCTGTCACCAGTGCTCGCACGGACTCCCCTCCTAAGACCGCACGAAGCGCAGCCTCGTAGAAAGATTCGACCATTCCGGGCCCGAGGGTCCGTCCGGTTCGGATCTCAGTCTTATGGGGGTCTGCTTGTAACGGTTATTACTCTTCTCGGGGCATCCCGACTGGCTGAGCAGCCGGCTCATTGGGTGCCTGGGGGATGAGCGGGACGTACTCGATCCACTTCTTGTCGCGCTCGAAGTAGGGGTAGACGTATGTGATCTGCTGCGAGAACGGATCCTCAGCTTCGTCGATGAACTCGAGCCATGCGCGCTGGTCAAGCCCAAAGTCCTGTCCCGTCAGATACCGCATCGCTTCGAGCGCGCTCATGTTGACCGAGAGCGACTGGTCACGGAGCGAAGCCGCGAGCGCCGCGAGCACCCTTGGCTGTGGGTACTGACCGAGCGCGTGCGCACAAGCAGCGCGAACATCTTTGCTCTCTTCGATGCTCGCGTTCAGTCTGGCAATCAGCGCCTCAACCGCGTTCGTGCTGTGAATGCGTTGGAGCGCTCGGGCGGCCTCGATCCTGACGAGTTCGTCCTCGTCGCGGAGGGCAACCAGGATCTGGGGGACCTGACCAGGCCCGCCGTGGTGTGCCAGCCCCCTTGCTGCTGCCGAGCGGACCGCAGGGTCGTCGTCCTGGAGGTTCTCCTCGAACAACTCGAGGTAGAGATCCTCACCGGCGAAGGGCGCGTTGGCGAGCAGGAGCGTGCCCTGGTACCGGCGGTCGGCGTTGGTGTCGTCGAGCGCCCAAGCCGTGGCCTGAGCAGGGGATGGGCGCGTAAAGAGATCAAAGATGCCCTCTGCGTTCGGATTGGATTGGTACCCCATGTCCTCCATGAGTGTGCACCCGCCCAGAAACAGGGTCAGGGCGGCCGAGAGTGTCAATATGGAGACCTTGGCTGGCGATCGCATCCGCGGAGTATACGGAGCCGATCGGCCGGCTTTAGAATGGGGGCATGAGATGGATCGTTCTGATTGTGCTCGGCGCGATGCTCGCCGGCTGCTCCGGCAAGCGGGCGCTCTCCCCCGACGCCCCGGCCAAGGGACTTGAGCTGGGCGTCATGCTCCCCGCTGAGGGGATGCTCTCGGCTGAGCTTTTCTACTCCGATGACCCGATTGTGGCGCGCTACCAGCGGTTCCAAGGCGGATCGTCGAGGGCCGCCACGAGGCGGAGCGAGATGCGCGTCACGCCGACCGAGGAAGGCTGGCGGCTCGCGTGGTGGCACATGCCCAGGCGTTCGACGGGTACGGCTGACTTCGAGCACGCGCTCACACTCCAGCGCGGCGGGGACGGATCCGTCCTTGCGACCAGCGGGTTCGGACGTGAGGGCAGGCACACGATCGTCTTCGACCCGCCGGTGCGCGTCTCACCGGCGCTGATGCGCGCTGGTGAACGCATCAACAACGAATTCTCCGCACGCTACGTCAAAGCGAACGGCGAGCAGGAAGGCGCGGGCAACTCCACCCACTGGACCGAGTATGCGGGCCGACAGACCATCTCGACACCCATGGGCACGTTCGATGCCGACGTTGTGCTCAGCTCGTGGGAGCTCGACACTGGTGTGGGCACGATCAAGCGTGAGGTGCGGACCTGGATCGCCACGGTCCGCCCGGGCCGAACGACGATTGTTGCCCAGGATATCTACACCGAGTCGGATTTCATGTGGTGGACCGCGACGTCGAAGTTGCGTCTTGCGATCGAAGCGATCGTGCGCTGATCAGAAGAGGCTCTCGCCCTCTTTGCGTATCGAGATCGGTGGGCTGAGGATCTCGTTCATCACGATCGCCTTGCGAAGCGATTCTGCGTCGATGTCGCCGACCAGTGCGGCCCCTCTTTCCGATTGCGCCGGAGTGGTTGGGGCGCGTCTGCTCGCGGGAACGATGCCAGCAAGAGATACCGGTTCGACGGTTGTACCAGACGCTGTGGTTGCGGATCTTTGCTGAGCTGGATTGGCTCGCTCACGCCTCGTGGATCTTTGAACCTGTTGCTTGCCTTGCTCTTGTTTCTTGCGAGCGGCCTCGGCTCTCTCCTGTGCGGCCTTGCGTCTGGCCTCTGCCTGTTCTGCGCGCTGACGCATCATCTCCTCGCGCTGCTGACGAAGCTGCTCGGCGATCATCGCCTCAAGTTCTTCTGGAGATGGCTGCTTCGCAGCGGGCTCACTGATCCGGCCTGTTCGGAGTTCCTCTTCCTCGCGACGGCGCATCTCGGCCTGCTGATCGCGCGCGGCTTTCTGCTTCAGAAACCACTCGCCGAGCTTGCCGAGTATCGGGCCCGCGAGGATCAGAAGAAAGATCAGGAGCTGAATGTTATTGAGGAAGAACTGGATCATGTTTAAACAAAGTCTATCGCGGCGACCTGGGCAGCAGGGCGACGAGTTCGGAATCTCGTGATACCCGGTCGAACTCAACGTCGTACGCGGACCTCAGGTTGTCCTCGAGGAGCGCGGCTTCGGGAGCGTCATTCGCCAGGACTCGTCCCTCGCTCGAGAGCAGGACCACGCGGTCCGAGAGCCGGCTGGCCAGCGCCAGATCGTGGAGCACAGCGATCACGAGCACGCCTTCAGTCGAAAGTTGGGTGAGCAGGTCAGAAACCAGAAGAGCATGCCTGGGATCGAGCGCCGAGAGCGGTTCATCGGCGAGAAGAACCCGAGAGCAGCCGTCCGGGCGGTCGCCCATCAGCTGGCAGAGCGCCCGCGCGATAGCCGCTCGCTGACGCTGACCCGCGCTGAGTTCGCCTACCGGTCGATCTGCGAGGTGTGCGAGATCGAGCCTGTCGAGAGCTTCCTGAGCGAAAAGGTCCGAGTCGCGCCGACCCATCGCATGCCTGCCGAACGCAACATACGCGGCGAGGTCATACGAGAAAGCGAGCGAAGGCTGCTGGGGCACGTAGGCCAGCCGCATCGCCCGGTTGTGGGCGCTGAGTGCGTTGGTGGGTGAGCCGTCGATCCTGATGCTGCCCGAGGTGGGCGGCATGAACCCGCCGATGAGCCGGAGGAGGGTGGATTTGCCGGAACCGTTGGGACCCAGCAGGCTCACGAGTTGGCCGACCTCAAACCCGAGATCGATGCCGCTGAGGACAGTTCGGCCCTTGTGGTAGGCGAATGCGAGCTGTTGGACGTCGATACCCACGGTGAGAGGATTCTAGTGCCGATGAAGGGTGAGCCCTTGGCCGCTACGATCCCGGGAATGGTGCCCGCAAAGGCGGCGCAGGAGACACGGCAGTAATGAGCGAGCAGACAAAGACAGTGGCAGTCGCAGGGGCGACGGGGTTCATCGGTCGTCACGTCGTGGGCGAGCTCCTCTCGCGTGGGTACGGCGTCCGGGCACTCGTGCGCAATACGTCCAAAGCCGCCCAGGTCTTCCGCGATGTCGAGGGCAAGGACAGGCTGACGCCCGTGCAGGCCGAGTCCGTGACGGCAGAGTCCGCTCCGAGGCTGGTCGAGGGCACGATCGGATGCATCAACTGCATCGGGATCATCCGCGAACAGCACGGTCAGCGATTCGAGTCACTGCATGTCCGTGTACCCGACTTGCTCACCGAGGCTTGCAAAGAGCACGGCGCGCACCGGTTCATCCAGATCTCCGCGCTGGGCTCAGACCCTGACGGTCGCGCCGAGTACCAGAGAACGAAGCACGCGGGCGAGGGCTATGTCCGGCGCAGCGGGCTCGCATGGACGATCTTCAGACCGGGTTTGGTTGTCGGCGAGGGCGGCGAGATGGCCGAGCTCATGGCGACCTGGGCGCGCGGCAAGAGCCAGCCCTGGATCTTCATGCCCTACTTCACACGCAAGGCCGACGGCAGCTGGGACCTGATCCCCGGCGAAACGACGGACCCGATGATCGCCCCGATCGCGGTGAACGACCTCGCACGCGCTGTCGCTGACGCGATAGAAAACGACGAGACCATCGGCGAGATCTACAACGCGGTCGGGATGGAATCCGTCAGCTGGCCCGAGCTGCTCGAGTTCGCACGCGACAACACACCAAACGCCAAGCCAAACATCAAACCCTCCGGCGTGCCAGCGCCCGCGGCTGCCATGGCGGCGACCGCTGCAGGATTGGTCGGTATGGGCGGGCTGCTCCCCTACGACCCCGGGATGGCTTCGATGGGATCAGAGGATTCCACGGCCAGCCTCGACAAGTTCACCAAACACTTCGGCTTCACACCCGCGAGCTTCCGCGGGGCGCTCAGGGAAGCCGTGCACCAACTCTGAGACTTCATGCCAAGCAGATTCAAGAACCGTCTTCTCTCGCACATCTCACACGAGCGGTATACCCCCGCGAACGTGGCACAGATCATCGACGATCTCGGCATCGATGACCCGCCGGGCTTCCGCGCCGAATTGGCGGTGATCGCTGAGGAAGGACTCGTGCGACTGAACGATCAGGGCATGGTCTCCCTGCCCTCGTTCGGTGACGGGAAACAGATCATCGAGGGCGAGTTCCGCGGCACGACCAAGGGCTTCGGGTTCGTCAAGCCCGACATCGTGGTGCGCGAGGGTGACCTGTTCATACCGCCCAACGCGACAGACGGCGCGCTCACAGGCGATCGAGTGAAGGTGGGCGTTGTCCGCAACAAGAAGCGCGGCGGCCGGGGCGGGGGCGGAGCCAAGGAGTTCTTCGGCGAAGTCATCGAGATCCTCGACCGAAAGTCTGTCAGCTTCACGGGCACCATCGAGAAGCGAGGCACGGACTACGTCGTCATCCCCGACGCGCGCGAGCTCGACGGAAGGCCCGTGATTGTCCGTGACGCCGAGGCCAAGTACGCGGGCGTAGGCGACAAGGTGGTCTTCGAGATGACCGAGTACCCCGAAGACAACTACCTGGGCGAGGGCGTCATCGTCCGCGTACTCGGCGAAGCGGGCATGCCCGATGTCGAGACGCAGGCGACGATCGCTGCCTACGGTCTGCCCCCCAATGAATTCCCAGAAGCGTGCGTGCAGCAGGCACGCGACGCGACGCGCGAGTTCGACGAGGCGATCGACGAGTTCCGAGAGAAAGGTTCGCTGCCGGGGCGTGAGGATCTGACGGGCGACTTTGTCTGCACCATCGACCCCCCCGACGCGAAGGACTACGACGACGCGATCAGCATCAAACGATTGCCCAAAGACCAGGGCGGCGGGTGGGAGCTTCACGTCCACATCGCGGACGTCGGCCACTTCATCCCGACCGGGTCGGCGCTCGACGAGGAAGCCAAGGACCGCGGCAACTCGGTGTACCTGCCAAGGCTCGTCATCCCGATGCTGCCCGAAGTGCTCTCCAACGGCATCTGCTCGCTGCAAGAGGGCGTCGAGCGGTTCAGCAAGACGGCCATTATCCGCTACAACGAGCGTGGAGAGGTGCAGTCGCAGGGCGCGTGCTCTTCGATCATCAAATCGCGAAAGAGGATGACGTACCTGGAAGCGCAGGCGCTGATCGACGGCGATCTCGAAGAAGCCAAGAAGCACGCCAAGACGGACACGGAGCACACCGAGGAACTCATCGCCACGGTCCGCGAGATGAACAGGCTCGCCAAGGCCATCGAGCAGCGGCGCCACGGCGAGGGCATGATCACGCTCGAGCTGCCCGACGCTGAGCTGATCTTTGATGACAACGGTCACGTCGTGGACGCCGAGCCAGAGGACGACGCGTACACGCACCGGTTGATCGAGATGTTCATGGTCGAGGCCAACGAGGTGCTCGGGCGTCTGTTCGAGAGGCTCGAGGTGCCGCTGATCAGGCGGATCCACGCCGAGCCCGTGCCGGGCGAGAAGGAAGAGATGCAGAAGAGCGCGATGGTCGCGGGGTTCAAGATCCCCGCCAGCCCGACGCGCGAAGAGCTGCAGGGGCTGCTCGACGCGACGCGCGGCACACCCGCGGCGCGTGCCGTGCACATGGCTGTCCTGCGCACACTCACGAAGGCGGAGTACTCGCCCGCTTTGATAGGGCACTACGCGCTGGCCAGCGAGGCCTACGCGCACTTTACGAGCCCCATCAGGCGCTACCCCGACCTAACGGTGCACCGGTCGCTCGCGGTGTTCCTCGAGCTGACCCAGAACGGCGACAAGCCCCCCAAGTCCGACGACGAGTTCCGCAGGCTGGGCGAGCGGATGCAGAAGCACGCCGATTGCCCGGACGAGCAGACGCTGACCGAGATCGGGCGTCACTCGACGGACCGCGAGAAGAACGCGGAGAGCGCCGAAAGGGATTTGCGCAAGTTCCTGATCCTGCAGCTGCTCTCCAACAAGATCGGCGAGACCTTCCCGGGCGTGGTCACGGGTCTGAACGCGCGCGGGTTGTTCGTGCAAATCGATCAGTTTGTGATCGATGGGTTCATCAAGACAAGCGACCTGCCCGGTGACACGACAAGGGGCAACAAGCCGCCCCGCTGGCAGCTGGACAAGAAGAGCGGCGCGCTCGTCGATGCCAACAGCGGGCGGAGCTTCAACGTCGGGCACATGGTCACGGTCGCGATCACGCACGTTGATTTGCTCAAAAGGCAGCTGGATCTCTCGATCGCCGACGGCGACTCGCGGGCGGCGGGCAAGAGCAAGATGCCCACGCTCGAACTGGGCGGCGGGGGCGGGCTCGGATCCTCCCAGGGCGCCGGGTTCAACCAGCGCACGGGCGGGCAGCGGCGATCGGCCAAGAGCAAACGGCGCGACAAGGGCAAGAAGGACTACCGCGCCGACCGGAAGGGCAAGGGGAAAAGGCAATGACGCGTTGGATCACATTGGGTGCGCTGCTCGCGGCGGCGATAGGTTCCGTGGGCTGCGCCAACCAGAAGAAGACCGAGGCGGGCATCATCGCCGAGAAGTTCGTGCGGGGCACCACGTGGCTCGAGGGCACGTTCACCAGCGCCGAGCAGGCGCAGAACGACGAGCGGTACTTCGAGGTCGTGCTCAACCACTCGCGGATCTGGCTCAACCGGGGCGACGGCGCTTGGTTCTACGTCGAGCAGGCGCTGGCCACCAACCCCGACAGCCCGTATAGGCAGCGCATCTACCGCGTGTGGATCCGCGGCGACCGCGCGATCGAGAGCGCTGTCTACGAGCTGCCAAACCCCGGCGACTACGTGGGCGCCGAGCCGTCACGGTTCGAGGGCATGAAGCCCGACGATCTGACGATCCGCGAGGGCTGCGAGGTTGTGTTCACGGAGATCACCGACGAGTACATGGTGGGCGAGACCGCCGACCAGTCCTGCGCGAGCACGCTCCGCGGCGCAACGTACGCGACGAGCAAGGTTCGGCTCTCGAAAGATGAGATCCAAAGCTGGGACCAGGGCTGGGACGCCGAGGGTGTGCAGGTCTGGGGCGCCGAGGCGGGGCCTTATGTGTTTAAGAGGGTCGCTCGTCAATAACGCGCACACTGTCTTGCATACTTGATACCGAAAGATCGTGCAGCAGTTCTTTCACTGTGGGCGGATAAGGGCCTGAGTCTTCATCGTTCTCGTCGTAGATTCCGATGTCGTAAGCACCTGAGACCAAGTCGCTCCGTTTGAGGGTAGCGATGGGGTTCGCTGGCACACCCTCCGCGAGCACGTTCATGAGTGTCGCCGCCCCGATCAAATGGCGCTGTACTATTGCGGTAAGAACGAAATATTCCAGCGTGAGCTGCTGACCAGGGTGCTCACCCTGGATGACTGGGGCACGTACTAGCGGCACAGTCATGTAGCCAAATACTTGAAGACCAGGCGCGATCTGAATGAGAACATCGGCCTCACGAGTCTCATCGGCTTCAACATTCCACCATTGCTGAACAGGAAAGGCGATGCTCAGGATCTTTCCCTGCAAACGCGCAGGCATTATTGCACGAAGTCTGATTCTTCGCTGCACATCCCAAAGCACGATTACGAGTACAAGCACGAGCAATGCAATGAGAGTCGGTGTAAAAATAACTGGAAACCACTTGTGAAAGGCAAAGAGCATCACTCCGCCAAACACAAAGCAGAATGCCAACATACATCCTGTCTCTTCGTTCACACCATCCTTCGCGAGCTTAAATGCCCATGAGGCCGCACGACCGAGTTCTTCAGGAGTTGGTGAACGCTCCGCGATGGTGATATCAGGTCTGCTTTCGATCGAATCGCTCATACGGAAAGCCTACCGGAATCACCTCTGGCCGATCGTTCAGATACCCGACCAGGAACTCGAACGCGTCAACAAGTCTCGGGCCCGGGCGGTTGAACATCTGGTTGCCGTCGACGAGCGCGACGTTGCCGTTTTGAACCGCGGGCAGGTTTCTGAACCAGTCGTGCGCGGCGAGCTGGTTGGCGGCGTCGCGTGTCTGATCGAGCGCCAGGCCGCACGGCGCGATGACGAGGAACTCGGGTTGCTCGTTGGCGAACGCCTCGGGCGTGACGGTGATCGACTTGCCCGCCTGGCGGTAGGCCATCTGGGGACCGGCTGCGGCGCCGGCATCGGGAACGGCGGTCGTCGGGTTCCAGGGGTGCGTGCCCCCGGCGCGTTCGATCATCTGCACCGACCAGTGGCCCGCGACGAAGATCGGGTCGGTCCATTCCATGAAGCCCACGACCGGCCCCTCGGTGTAGGGGTTGACGTAATCCTGCGCGCTGTGGAGCCTGCCGCGGAGTTCGACGGAGGCGCGCATCGCCTCGGCTTCGAGCCCGACCGCCTCGCCCACGCGGAGCAGGTCGTCGAAGACGGCTTCGATCGTGTGCGGATCGAGCGAGAGCAACTGTGGCTCGTGGCCGGTTTTCGATGCGATGTCGCGGACGATCCCCCGGACTTCGTTGAGGTCGATCGAGCAGACCTCGCAGAGATCCTGGGTCAGGATGAGGTCGGGCTTGAGGCTGGCCAGCAGGTCGGCGTCGAGTGTGTAGAGGGACTTGCCGGCCTGGAGTTGGCTGCGGACCTCGCGGTCGATCTGGGCCGGGGACTCGTACGTCGTGGTCTGGCCCGTCAGAACGGGCAGGTTGGCGATGGATTCCGGGTGGTCGCACTCGTGGCTGCGGCCCACGAGCAGATGCTCCCCACCGACGGCACAGAGGATCTCGGACGCGGATGGGAGCAGGCTGACGACGCGCATGGGGGGTTCCTGAGAAAAAGAGAGGCCTTGCGAGTCTTTCATGCACCCTCGGCTTGCAACCCGGTACACGGCCAAGCGGGGGCAAAGAACAGGGCCAGAGTCGGGCCAAAAGCGGGCATGACTGGTCGGTATGGGCTATAACGGTAGTCCACGCCCGGAGGGCTTGAGGTGCGCAGAGATTGGATCGACATCGTGCTGGCTGGCTTCGCAGCGGGAGTGCTCGTGGTGCCGGCGGCTTCGCAGGACGCGACGGGTATGCCAGAGCCCGCAAACGCCCAGCCGGGCGCGGACGCTGACCAGCCTGAACAGGGTGGTCAGCCCGAGGATTCTGGCGAGTCGCTGGATGAGCCGTTTACGTTCGGCCCGTTCAGCGAGGCCATCGATATCACGGCGTTCGTCGAGTACGTCGCCGAGACGCTCGAGATCAACGTCAGCCGCGACGCGTCGCTCACAGGTCAGGTCGCGTTTAACTCGGGTGTCGAGATCACCAAGCGTGACTTGTTGCCCTTGCTCGACGCGAGGCTCGAGGAACTCGGCTTTACGATCACATTAGACTCGATGGGCTTCTACTCAATCCGGAAGACAACGGATGTGCCGCTAGGCGGGCCGCACACGACGGCGTTCATCCCAACGCCAGGTGTATTGCCGAGTTCGCTCCAGCGCACGATTGCGACCCAGTTGGGTTTGCCGTTCAATCCGAATCAGGGCAATCAGACCAGCGGTTCGGCGAGGATCAGCTACGAGGACGAGCTGGGTGTGATCATCATCACAGATAGCCCGCGCAAGATCGAGGCGGTTCGTTCGCTGATCGAGATGTACATCGAGCAGCGTGCCTCGCTCGTGACGATCACAATCCCACTTGAGCACATCAGTGCGCCGCGGGCCAAGCAGCGCGCCGAGGAGCTTCTCTCGGGTGACTCTGGCCGCGGCCAGAATTTCAATCCGAACGACCCGAACCAGCTGCAGACATCGGGAAGCGGATCGGGCAGCCTCTCGAACAGGCTCAGCGTTGATGCGTCTGGCAACAACCTCGTCTTCCGAGGGCTCCAAGAGGAATACGAGGAGATCCGCTCGATCATCGAGGCGGTCGACAAGCCCAGCCAGCTCACACCCATGGTGTACTACACCGGTTCGAGCACGCGCGCGGTCGCGGAATTTGCGCAGAAGAACGGACTCGGCGAGGCGGACTTTGTTTCGACGAGTGCGACCGACACGCAGAACACTCGCAACTTCAACCGCCAGCAGGTCAACCAGAATCAGCAGTTCGGACAGCAGGATGACGAGGTCTCAGGTGGCTCGCGTCTGCTCGTGGACGAGGGCCGGGGCCGGATCATCTACTTCGGCACGCCTCAGCAGCAGGGGATTTTCTCTGATCTCGTCGAGCAGCTTGATGCCGAGGACGAAGAGATCACGGTCGAGACGTACAAGCTGAACTACGCCGACGCGGAAGAGGTCGCCGACATCCTGCAGGCGCTCATCGAGCGCCAGAGGCCCCAGACCGGTTCATCGGCGTTCCTGCCCGATCAGCAGGCAACGCCGCGTGTGTTCTTCAACCAGAACCAGCAGGATCCGAGCGCTGAGGACAGCGAGAGCGCCGGCTTCAACCCGAACCCCGACACGAGCTTTGTGATCGCGGACATCGGCAACAGCCAGGTCATCGTCACCTCGCCCCGCTCTCAGCAGCTTGAATTCGGCAAGCTCATCGAGCGGATCGACCTCCGCCGGTCTCAGGTGTACATCGAGGCGATCATCGTCGCCGTGAGCGACACCGATTCGTTCAGGCTCGCCATTGAGTCACAGTTCCTCGATATCAACGGCGACGGCGAGGGCGGCGGGCTCCGCACGAACTTCGGGCTCAGCGCGCTCGATGTGTTCACCAACTCGACGCAGGTCGCGACGGGGCTCGCCGGGTTCACCGGAGCACTCATCGATGACGACTACATCCCGTTCATCATCAACGCAACCAAGTCGGACACGAATTCGCGAGTGGTTGCCACGCCTCAGCTGCTCGTCGATGACAACTCAGAGGCGACCGTGCTGACGTCTCAGGAGGTTCCGTTCCAGACGACTGTTGCGAGTGATATCAGCGAACGAACAACATTCGAATTCTCGACCGCTCAGACAAGCCTGACCGTGACGCCGCAGATATCAGCGGGCGGCACAATCCGGATGGATTACGACATCCTCCTTGAAGACTTCAACGGGACAGCGCTCGAGGGTGCCCCACCCCCCAAGCAAACCAACAACATCACCGGTGCGTCGGTTACCGTGCCCTCAGACGCAACTGTTGTCATTGGTGGGCTCGTGTTGGAATCAGAGAGCCGTACGTACGCGCGTGTACCGTTCTTCGGCGACATCCCGATCGTTGGTCAGCTCTTTGGTGACGAGCGAGAAGATGGGCGCAAGACGACGCTTTATGTGTTCCTCAAGCCCAAGGTCATGAAGAACCCATCACTCAGGGATTACCGCCTGATCACGAAGGGACCGCAAGCCGCGTCGGGTCTCGAATGGGACATCCCCGAGCTTCCTCCGATCGTGATGGACTCGACGCTGATCATGCCGGGAGAGGACGGGCTGCCCGATCCGAACGCCGAAGACGGGCCTCGTATTGGTCTGCCCAGCGAGTCGGACCCAGATATCGATCAGCGCAACCTGAGGCCAGGCGGCGACTGATATGGCGCGTACGAACGGAGAGAACGGCACCGGCGGCGGGGAGCTCGCCGTCACCGATCGCGAGCGGCTCGAGCGCGCGTCGCAGGCGTTCGGGAAGCTGCGTCTGAATGCGGATCAGCTGCGCACGTTCACCGTTGCGCCGGGCTCGGACGACGAGCCATGGGATGTGATCCTGTCGCTCCTAGCGACCGACGAGCAGCGTGCGCTGGAGATGTTCAGCGAACGCACGGGGCTGCCCTTCTACGTTGACCCGAGGCTCGAAGAGTCCGCGGCTCGTTTCTACGAGCTGGTCCCGCCCGACATCGCGCGAGAGCACCATATCGCAGGCCTTGAGCAGATCGGCGCCCAGCACCCGGCGATGGTCGTCGCGACGGCGCAGCCGATGCAGCCTTCGGTGTTTCAGATGCTCGAGGAGCGTCTGGGCATGCCGGTCAGGCTTGTGCTCTCGCCCAGGGGCGCGGTCGCGGGCCTCATTAATCGCGGCTACGAGCAGCAGGGCGACCTGGTCACCGAGATCGTCGACGAGATGCCCTTCGACGAGTCGGCGATCGCGTCCGCGGCGGGCTCGGTCGCCGAGGGCAACGACCTGCTCGCGATGGCGCGGCAGACGCCGGTCATCCGCCTCGTCAACATGATCCTCTTCGAAGCGATCCGCCGGCGCGCAAGCGACGTGCACATCCACCCAGAAGAGAACAGGCTCGTCATCCGCTTCCGCGTGGACGGCATGCTCGTCGACGCGTTTAGCCCCCCTACTTCGCTCGCCAGCGCGATCTCGAGCCGAATCAAAGTCATGACCGAGCTGGATATTGCGAACCGGCACTCGCCGCAGGACGGGTACACGTCGGTCCGCGTCGGCTCGAAGAAAATCGACATCCGCCTGTCGGTCATCCCGACCGTGTACGGCGAGCGGCTCGTCATGCGACTGCTCGACCAGAGCCAGACGCAGCTCAACCTCGACCAGATCGGGATGAGCGAGCAGATGCAGACGGACCTGATGGACATCGTCGATCGTCCAAACGGGATGCTGCTCGTCACGGGTCCGACTGGTTCGGGTAAGACGACAACACTCTACGCGGCGCTGCAGAAGATCGATCGCGCGACACGCAACGTCATGACCATCGAGGACCCGGTCGAGTACCACCTCGAGGGCATCAGCCAGATGCAGGTGAATCCGAAGCGTGATGTCACGTTTGCCACAGGTCTTCGGGCACTCCTGCGCCAGGACCCGGATGTGATCCTCGTCGGTGAGATCCGCGACCAGGAGACCGCGCAGCTTGCGATCCAGGCATCGCTGACCGGTCACTTCGTGCTCGCGACTCTGCACACGAACGATGCGCCGGGCGCGATCCCGCGACTGATCGACATCGGGCTCGAGCCCTTCCTGATCACGAGTTCTCTGCTCGGCGTGCTTGCGCAGCGTCTTGTGCGCCGGGTCTGCCCGGTCTGCAACGGGACCGGTGTCGAAACGCTGCCCTCCGGAGAACGCCGGCGCTGCGACAACTGCCTCGGCGCGGGCTACCGCGGTCGGCTCGCGGTGTACGAGCTCATGAAGATGACGGACAGGCTCCGCAGGCTGACCGCAGAGAACGCCGACGGCGTGACTCTCTACGAAGCCGCGGTCGACGGCGGGTTCATGCCCATGCGCGAGGACGCGATGCACAAGGTGAGCCTTGGCATGACCGATCAGTCCGAGGTTTACCGCGTCCTGCACTGATCGGGTTCTACCCTCAGGCATGGACAAAGGCATTCAACCAGTCACGCTCAGGGGCACGCATGTCAGGCTCGAACCAGCGAGCACGGACCACGCCGAGGCGATGTGCAAGGCTGCGCACGATCGGCCCTTCACGCTTTTCTCGCGGCACATCGATTCGGACACCGTCGAAGGCTGCCGGGAGCAGCTGCAGTTCCTGATCGATCACCCGACGACGCTGCCCTTTACGCTCTTCGATGCCAGGACCGACGAACTCATCGGGGGCACCACGTACTGCGACATCCGCCCGGCGCACCGGGGCGTGGAGATCGGCTGGACATGGATCACCAAGGAGCGCCGGGGATCGGTAGTGAACCCGGAGATGAAGTACCTGCTCCTGAGGCACGCGTTCGAGACTGATCTGTTTGAATCAGGACCGGCAATCCGTGTCGTACTCAAGACGCATCACGAGAACCTGCGCAGCCAGGCCGCGATCTCGAAGCTGGGCGCCAAGCACGAGGCGAATTTGCGGAACCACGTGATCATGCCCGACGGGAGCTACCGGCACTCGGTGGTGTATTCGATTCTGGAGGATGAGTGGGACAAAGTAAAAGACGTACTAAAGAATCGACTTGGCGAAATATAAATACATAAATTAAAAAAACGATTGCCTATCGCCGTAAGAGCTCGATTGGGATAAGGAATAAACACACTAGCAATATCCCAAGCCCCCCTAGACAAGCTATCACGAGAATCCGCCAATCGCTTCTAGTGGGATTTTGAGGAGGAACATGATCTCCTCTTCGCGCATACATCAACAAGGCAATCCATGCGAGAATAGCGATAGATGTTGTGATTGATGAAGCTAGATATTGTCTTAACCAATTATCATTGATTACTGCCAAGACAAGTAGAAATGGCTGAAGAGCTATTATGGCTAAGACCATCCATGTGTAGACTGGATACCAGCGCATATCGCCTCACGCAATCACGGTTTCCGGCGGATCCAGCGGCAGGATCCTCGCCGTTTCGATAAACCGCTCGTAGTTGTCCTTGAACTCGATGAGCGAGTCGCCCCCGAATTTGTCGACGGCGCTGCGGGCGACCTCGAACGCAACGACGGCTTCCATCACCACGCTCGCGGCGCTGACGGCGCAGATGTCCGAACGCTCGTACTGGCTGTGCTCGGGCTCTTTGGTGTTCAGGTCCACGCTTGGCAGGCCCCGAAGCAGCGTCGCGATTGGTTTCATGGCGCCGGTGACGACGACGGGCATCCCGTTGGTCATGCCGCCCTCGGTGCCGCCCGCGTTGTTGCTCGTGCGGACGAATCCGAGCGTTGGGTCCGTCTTCTTGCCCGCGTCGAAGTGGATCGGGTCGTGCAGCGCCGACCCGTGCACGGTTGCGCTGGCGCGGCCCATCCCGATCTCGACGGACTTGAACGCCTGGATGCCCATGACGGCGTAGGCGAGCCTCGCGTCGAGCTTGTCGCGCCAGTCCATGCAACTGCCGATGCCGGGCGGGAGCCCGAAGACGTGCGCCTCGCACAGGCCGCCCACGGTGTCCTTGTCGATCTTGGCCTGGCGGATGATCGCCTTGTGCTTCTCGGTCGCGCCGGCGTCCGGGCAGTACGTCTCGCTCTCGTCGCGGTCGGACCTGACCTTGCGCCAGTTCTCTGTCGTCACCTCGACATCGGTGCGCACATCCAGGATCTGGCGCACGAACCCGAACGTCTCGACTCCAATCGAGCGGAGCAGGCAGCCGGCAACGCACCCGCCGAGCGTGCGGGCCGCAGTCTCGCGGGCGCTGGCGCGTTCGAGCGTTTCGCGGCAATCTGTTGTCAACCACTTGATGCTGCCCGCCAGGTCCGCGTGCCCGGGCCTCGGGCGGTACACGGGCGGCGTGCGTTCGAGATCATCGAGCCTGCTGTCCTTGTTCTTGACGAGCGCGGTGACCGGTGCGCCGGTTGTCTTGCCAAGGCGGACCCCTGTGACGAATTCGGCGCGGTCGGTCTCGATGCGCTGCCTGCCGCCGCGCCCATAGCCGCCCTGTCTGCGGGAGAGTTCGTGGTTGATGTAGTCGGCGTCGAGTTCGAGCCCTGCTGGGAGGCCCGTGATGGTGCAGACGAGCGTGGGGCCGTGCGATTCGCCGGCGGTTTGGTATTCGAGCTTTGGCATGTCTAGAGGATAGCTTGTCTGAGGTGGGCTCAATCGAAGCGCATCACGCCGAGCACGTTGGCGTAGTCGTCGGTCCACGGGCGGACACTCGAATCGGGCTCGATCGGCTCGAACTCGGTGAACGAAGCGAGGTCGGCATCGGATTTGGCGAGCAGCGCCCAGACGCTGGGCTGCTTGCCGTCGATGAGCTGGCTGGAGTTTGGGACCTCTGCCCAGATTCGGCAGACGAGCCCGGCCTCTCTGGCGGTCGAGGCTACAACGGGCTCGAGCTGAAGGTAGCGGTTGGAGAGGTGCATCGCGATGAACCCGCCCGGCCTCAGCTTGTCTGCATAAAGCCCGAGGGCCTCAGCGGTCATCAGATGCGCGGGGATCGCGTCGGACGTGAACGCATCGATGATGACAAGATCCGCGGGATCGGCAGCCTGAATGATCAGCCTGCCATCACCGATGACGGTTTCGATCTTCGCCGGGGAATCGGCCAGGAAGGTGAAAAGCGCTGGATCGCTCGCGATGCGGTGGACCTCGCTGTCGATCTCATAGAACGTGAGCGCATCGCCAGGTCTTGCGAGCGAGGCGACGGAACCCACGCCCAGCCCGATCGCGCCGATGTCAGCGTTTGGTGCGAGGCGATCGAAGACGACGCCGATCGGGCCGGTCGGGTGGTAGTACGTCTGTGGTGTTGCAGATCCCAGGTTCTGCAGGCCGTGGATCGTGCCCCCGTGCCGGAGGACGTGGCGTTCGCCGTCACGCGCGGGTTCTCGGTAGACGGCGTGCACGCCGAAGAACGTGCGCTCGCGGTGGATGAGGTTCGCGTCCGGGCGGATGAGTTCAGGCAGTATCATCGCTGCCAGGAGCGCCAGCGCGAACCTCGCGGGCTTGGTCGAAAGCAGGAAGCACACGAGCGCGGGTGCCCCGACGAGCAGGACCGAACCGAGTTGGCCTTGATGATCGAGCAGGAAGAGACCAATCGCGAATACAGCCGCGAAGACGATCGAGGGCGCGGTCTCGATGATGAGCTTCTTTGAAACCTGTGGCCACCCCACTGCCAGACCTGCGCCCAGTGCAATCATGATCGGGTACTCGGCGACCCACGACAGCACGTTGGGTGCGACGAGCGCGTTGATCGAGCCGCCAAGCACACCGCCGATGCTGATGAAGAGGTAGAACCTCGTGAGATCCTCTGCCCGAGGCCTGCTCTGGTAGAGCCTCGCGTGGCAGCCGAGCGCGATCGCGAAGAACGCTGCCAGGTGCAAGAGCAGCACCGCAAAGAGCGGGTGTTTCGCTCCAACGAGTATCGCGACGGTCACGGCGACCGCGAGGATCGGGACCGCGCGCGAGGTGATCTTCAGAAGCCCTTCTGTTCTGCCTGAGAACGCGATGATGAACGTGACGAGGTAGAGCGCCAGCGGGATCGCCCAGAAGAGCGGCATCGCGGCGATGTCCGTCGTGATGTGCTGCGTCACACCAAGAAGCAGGCTGCTCGGCACGAGCGCGAGTACGATCCACTTGAGTGGGCTTGATTCCGCACCGTCTCTTTCGGTGCTCTCTGATTGAGCGGAGCCATGCTGATTCTTACGAATCAGTTCGAGCCAGATCGCACCTACGAACATCGCGAGCAATACGAAACCGAGTGTCCACCCGGCCCTTTGTTGCTCCAGCCCGAAGAAAGGCTCGATGACGAGCGGGTAGCCGAGCAGCCCGATCAGGCTCCCAGCATTGCTCGCGGCGTAGAGGAAATACGGATCGGCGCTGCGCTTGAGACCGAGCGAGGCATACCAGCGCTGGAGCAGCGGGCTCATCGTTGCCAGCGTGAGAGCTGGTAGGCCCACACCGATCACGAGACCAAGAAGCAGCGACAGGATCGGCGACTGCGCAGGGTCGATGTGCGATGCTGCATACCCGATCGGGAGCGTGAGCAGAGCCGCCAGCGCGAGGAGTGCGTGAAGCGTGACCTGGATCCGCTGCGATTTCAGTCTCGCCAGCACGTGCGCGAGCGCGTAGCCCGCCAGCAGCGAGGCCTGGAAGAAAACCATGACGGTATTCCAGACCGCGGGGCTGCCGCCCAGAGAAGGGAGAACGAGCCGACCGATCATCGGCTGGACTGCAAAGAGCAGCGCGGCGGACAGGAAGATCGAGATGACAAAGACTGCCGCCAGAAGTGAACTCCGGGAAGTGCCCGACAACGAGACCGGCGCTATACGGGCTACAGTCGGCAATGATGCACCCGCGAGCCGAGAGCGATCAAAATACCACACCGTTCGATGCCGTGGTGTGCGACATCGACGGATGCCTCTGCGACGAGAACGGCGGGGCCTTCGACCTCACGAGTCTGGCGCAGATCCGCGAGCACAACGAGCGCGCGATCAGCGCTGGCGACCGCCCGATCGTGACCGTCTGCACGGGAAGGCCCATCGGGTTCGCCGAGGCGATGACGAGGCTGATCGGCAATACCCGATTGCCCGCGATCGGTGAGATGGGCGTCTGGCTCCACCACCCCCACAACGCGCAGAGCGAACTCGACCCGGCGATCACCACCGAACACCTCGAGAGCGTGCTCGGGCTCGAGAACCACTTCCACGAGGTTCTCCGGCACGAGGGCGTGACGATGCAGCCCGGCAAAGCCGCGAGCGTCACGCTCTGGCACGAGGACACCGAGCACCTGAAGCTTCGTGTGTTCCCGAGCGTGCGAGAGATCTGCGAAGCCAACGGCTGGCCCTTCAGGGTCTCGATGTCGTGGTATTACATCAACTGCGACCTGGCGCACATCTCCAAAGCGTCCGGGATCGCTCGCTTCAAAGAGATCACAGGATTCTCGTCGGACAGGCTTGCTGGCATCGGTGACACGACGAGCGATCTTGCGATCAGAGAGCAGGTTTCGTTCTTCGCCTGCCCGGCCAATGCTCTGGACGAGGTCAAGGACGTCGCGGATTACGTCGCGAGCAAGCCCGAGGCCGAGGGAGTGGTCGAGATCCTGAGCATGATTTCGGAGATGAGCGCAAGCGATCGGGGCGAAGAGGTACACTGAGCGCATGGATCAGGATGACCAAGTCTGTCTGTGCTACCGGGTTTCGCTCCGCAAGATCAGAACGTACCTCGAGCGCGAAGACCCGCCAGTAGCGTCGCTCATCAGCGAGTGTCTCGACGCGGGTACCGGTTGCGGCTGGTGCGTGCCGTTTCTCAAGCACCTGCACGGTCAGCACCAGAAAGGCGAGCCGGTTGATCTGCGGATCAGCCCCGAGGCGTACGCCAAGAGCCGGGTCACATACAACAAGACCGGCGAGCGTGAGGTCTCGCCGGTCCTGGATGAATCAACAGATTCGCAAGAGTGAGTGCTTTACTCGTCGAGCTTGCGGAGTGAGAGGCCGTACTCGGTGAGCTTCTCGGTGACCTCTTCGAGGCTTGTGGCGCCGAAGTTTTTGACACCCATGAGCTCCGCCTCGGTCCGGCTCGCCAGATCGCCCAGCGTCTCGATGTTGAGCATCTGCAGCGCCTTGCGTGCGCGGACTGAGAGCTGCAGGTCGGTTACGCCCTTGGCGAGCGCGCCCTCCTGACCGGTGCCCTTGAGCTTGTCCATGAGCGCCTTGCGTGCGGCGCGGTGCGCATCTTCGAGGCCCTGACCGAGCTTGAGGCCCTTGGTCGCGAGCATCGCCTTGATCTCGACGAGGCTCGACTCGCCGAAATTCTTCGAGTTCATGAGCTCGGCTTCGGTGATCCGCAGCAGATCGCCCAGTGTGCGGATGTTCATCTTCTTCAGGCAGGTACGCGTGCGAACCGAGAGCTCGAAGTCAGTCACCGGAGTGTCGAGCAGCGCGTTGCGCTTGAGCACGTCGCGGGTCTGCTCTTCCTCGACGAACATGTCGCGGCTGGCCTGGACGTCCTTCATGAAGAGCCTTGCGCGCGGGTGGTTCGGGCTCGTGTCAAGCACCTGACGCAGCGAACGCTCAGCGCGGATGTAGTCGCCGCGGTCTTCGTAGAGCACCGCGAGGTTGATCAGCGCGTTGATCGGAGCGGGCTGTGTCTCGCACACCTGCTCGTACATGGAAATCGCTTCTTCTTCTTCCCCGACGAGATCGAGCGCGTACGCGAGGCGGAACGCGAGATCGAGATCGGTCGGGTCGGCAGAGACGGCCTTCTTGAGCTCCACGATCACCTGCTCGCGGTTACCCTCCGCCTCGGCCTTGTCGGCGTCGCGGGCGTGGCTCGCGGCCTGCTCCGCGTCACGCTTTGCTTCGTCTGCGCCAATAACGATGTCCAAGGGGTCGCCGGACATAGATGCTCCTTAGATGATGTGTGCGCGCCCACGCCGCCGAGACTGGCCACGAACTGACTCGCCTCGGGGTCGAAAGCAATTCTAGACAGCACAAAGGGGTTACGGCGACCCTGGGCTCACTCCGGCCATCGCGTCTGGGGGGACGGTCAGGTCTTCATCAGGGCCTGTCTGGGTCAAAGAAGGCACGCCTTCCTCGCGGACCACCTGCATCGTGCGCCACTTTCCTCCCAAGAACCGAACAAACAGGGCCAGTCCGACGACGATGATGTATCCAGAAGCCGCGATCCAGGGCCCGAGCGAGCCTAGGGAGGGGAAGAACTCGATCGCGAGGAAAGAGCCCCCGATCAGGAAGACCCAGCTCGAGATGACCGAGACCATGCCGGGCCAGACTGTGTCGCCCGCCCCGCGGAGTGCGCCGGTCATCGCCATGCCCAGAGCGTCAAAGACCTGGAAGATCGAGGCGATGATCATGACCCAACCGCCCAGTTCGATCATCTTGCCGATGACTTCAGGGTCTGTGTCCTTGTCAATGAACGCGCTGATGGCTTGTTCGCGGAAGATGACCATGAGCAAGCCGCAGGTGCCCATGTAGCCCACGGTGATTGCTAGACCGAGCCAGGTGCGTTTGGCTGCCAGGTCGGGCCTGCCCATGCCCATGCAGCGGCCGATGATCGCGGTCAGCGCGATCGACATCCCAACCGCGGGCATGAACGCGACATGCATAAACCTGAGTGCGATCCAGCCCACGGCGTTGTGCAACTCACCCGACTCCCCCGCTGCCTTGCCAGCGTTGGGCAGGAGCCCGGTCATCAGATAGCCCCAGCAGACCATCTCGTTGACAATCATCGCACCGGCGGGCCAGCCGAGCTTCACGACGTCGAGAATGGGCTTAAGCCTCGGCCTCCACATCTCACGTGTGCCGAAGTCGCGGTTGTACCACGGGCTCAGAAATACCAAGACCAGGACGAGCATCTCACAGAACGCGCCGATGACCGTTCCGATCGCAGCGCCGGTCACACCCATCGCGGGCAAACCGAAGTGGCCGAAGATCAGCACCCAGTTCGCGAAGATGTTGATCACGACCGCGGTCGTCGCGGCGATGAGCGGGATCTTGGCCCGGTGCAAACCAAAGAAGAACTGGGCAACACCCCGGCCCACCATCGTGAAGATCGCAACAACGATGCAGATCTGCGCGTCGGACACCTCAACCTCAAGCAGCTGACCCTCGTGCCCGTGCCCCCTTTCGGCTGCGAT
>WUAK01000061.1 GCA_009827205.1 Phycisphaeraceae bacterium
CCTTGCGAGGCTCGCCGCGGCCGAGGTGCTGCGCGACGTAGGTATTGATCACTCCGACGAGACCGATCGTAAACGAGATCGGGATCCAGCTGAGCATGCCCCCGTTGCCTTGTGCGGCGATGTAGACGGGGCTTGCCGGCTCGATGCGGCTGACCATGAGACCATCGACGAACTGCATGACTGTGTAGGTTGCCATGGTCGCGATCGTGGGCGCGGCGATGGCGAGCATCTCCACCAGCGGGCCGCGCCGCTTCATCAGGTTGGTCTTGGTGTCATTTGTCATACGTAGCAAACCAAGGCTAGCCGCGAGGCCGACCCGGGTGATACCCACTCGATCAAGATTCGCTGCAGGCAAACTTCACAGCGAGATCGATCGAGGCTGCCATCGACCTTGCGTCGGCGATGCCCTTACCCGCGATGTCGAATGCTGTCCCGTGAGCCGGACTCGTCCGCCAGATTGGGAGCCCGCAGGTAACGTTGACCGCGCTTTCCCACGCGAGCAGCTTCACTGGGATCAGACCCTGATCGTGATACATCGCTACCACCAGGTCGTAGTAACCCTGCACGGCTCTGTTGAAGATTGTGTCAGCGGGGAACGGGCCCTCGGCATCGATCCCGACACGCTTGGCGTGCTCGATCGCGGGTTCGATGAGGCGTGTCTCTTCGTCGCCCAACATGCCGTTCTCGCCGGCGTGGGGGTTGAGACCGCAGACCGCGATGCGGGGCTCGTCGATCCCGAGCTGCTTGCACGCATCGTTGCCGAGATCGATGGCATCGAAGATCTTGCCAATGGTCAGTGCGTTACGGATGTCCAGCAGGGGGATGTGCACCGTTGCAAGGATGACCCTGAGCTTTGGGCTCTCGAAGAACATGCCCACGCGCTTGGCTTTGAAGAGTTCACCGAGCAGTTCGGTGTGCCCGGGGTGTCTGGTCTTGCCCGCCAGCTTCCAGGATTCCTTGCTGATCGGTGCCGTAACGAGTGCATCCGCGCCGCCCTTGATGCACTCCGCAGCGGCATCGCACACGTACGAGTGGCTCAGCAGCCCGTTCTCGCGGCTCGCAGAGTGATTGAACCCCTCACCACCATGGTCGATGACCACGACGTCGTGCGAGGCAGAGACGTTGAGGGTTGAGCCCTTCTGGACCTGCCACCAATAAGGCTCGATGCCTGAATGATCCGCGGCTTCCTGCAAGGCGCTCGATGAGCCGTGGACGAGGAACCGCGCTGAACTTCGCCGGTCGCGGTCGGCGAGCGTTTTGACGAGAATCTCAGGACCGATGCCGCCCGGGTCGCCCATGGAGACCGCGATTGTGGGTTTCGAACTCGGTCCGGCGGGATCAGGCACGGAAGATCGATCCGAATTTTTTGCCCATCAGGATCGAAGACCCCACGAGCGTGACGCCGAGCAAAGCCATGCCCCAGACCCCCATTGCGCTTGCAACAAACGCGCCGTCGCCGAGCCTGTTCCAGAGTTCGTAGATCGCTTTGGTGATCGGGAAGTGCTTGCCCTGCTGCGCAAGGATGAGTGAATCCGAGACCTCGAGCATCGAGAAGCTGAAGACCAGCAGCCCACCCGCGATGACATTGCCCAGCACGAGCGGCAGGACGACCTTTCTGAACGCTTCGACGCGCCCGGCGCCGAGGTTGACCGCGGCTTCTTCGAGTTCGCCCGACGTTTGTTCGAGACCGGCGACGGTCGCCCGGACCATGTAGGGCAGGCGGCGGATGCCGTACGCGACCGCCAGGATCAGGAACGGGTTCGGATCCTCACCTACAACCTGGAAGAACCGCGCAAACCCGCCGAGCCCGACTTCGGTCAGCCAGCCCGCCAGCGCCGGCAGCGGGCCCTGCAGCGTCATCGCGAAGTAACCGAACGCCATCACGAGACCCGGCACCGCCAGCGGGAGCATGCACATCGCATCGAGCAGTCCCCGGCCTTTGACCTTTGTGCGCACGATGATGTACGCCGCGACGAGTCCCATGACCACGCTACCGATGACAGCCATGATGCTCAGGATGAGGCTGTTGCGGACGGACGTCGATGACACAGGGTCCGACAGCGCTGTCTCGTAGTGATCGAAGGTGAAGCTATCGGGGAGCACCGTGCCGTACCAGCCCCAGGTGGGCGAGATGCTCGTCAGGACGACACCAATGTGGGGCAGGATTGCAGCGAAAGTGACACCCGCAAAGAGCAAGGTGGCGATGACACTGCCCCACCAAGGCAGCTTGAACTCGGACGAGGCTCGCGAGGCCTTGGAATACATCGCGTAGCCCTTGCGCCCGAACACAAGCTTGCCCAGGACATACCAGAGGATCGCGGTCGCGAGCAAGACGACTGTGAGCGCGTAGGGCTCGGCCGACGACTGGATTTCTTTCAAGCCGTGGAAGATCTGGACGGGGGTGACCCTGCTGTACTCGAACATCAGGGGCGTGCCGAGCTCGGTAAACGACCAGATGAAGACGATGGTGCCGCCCGCGAAGAGCCCCGGACGGATCAGTGGGAGCACAATCTTGAAGAAACGCCTGATGGGACCGGCACCCAGGTTCTCCGCGGCCTCGTCGAGCGCAGGGTCGAGGTTGGCCAGCGCCGCCGTCGCGTTCAGATAGATGATCGGGTAGAGGTGCAGCGCCTCGACGATGATCACACCCCAGACCCGGCCCTTGCCCAGAAGGTCGAAATCGGTCCCGAAGAGGGCGTTCATCATGCCCTCACGGCCGAGGATCGCTCGCATGCCGATTGCGCCGACGAACGGGGGCAGGATCAGCGGCACCAAGATGACCGCGTTCCAGAGGCCCTTCAGCGGGAACTTGTACCTCGCGCTGATCAGTGCAAGAGGCAGCGAGATGATCACGCAGAGCGTTGTCGTTGCGCAGGCGATCCAGAAGGAGTTGATCAGGCCTTCGCGGTAGAGCGGGTTCTCGAATAAGAGTGCTATGTGGTTAAACGTGAAAACTGTCCGGACCTCACCGTTGCCGACAGGGACTTCTTTGACCAGCCCGCCCCATACCGTGAGCCCGATGGGCAGCAGCAGAAACACCGCTAGGACGGCGAGGCATGCGAAGAGCATGCCGTACTGCACCAGGAATCGTCGGAGCTTGGGAGACATCGGGCGACAGTCTAGCTCGGCGGGTTAGATGCCGAGCGATGCAGGCGGGGTCAGTTCCTTGGGGCCCAGTGTTTGGAGGGTCACCCCAGCCAGTTTGAAGCTAGCCAGGTGAGCGTTGACCTCCTCGAGTGTCACGCTCTCGAGATTCCGGAGGATCTCATCGAGCGACCTGGCTCTGCCGAGCCTTCTCTGGTCCCCTGAGAGACCCGCTGCACGCCCGGCGGTGGACTCAGAGTGGAACACGACGTTGGACTTCATCCCGATCTTGGCACGGTGGAACTCGCTCTCGGTGATCCGGCCCTCGGGTGTGGTGATCTTGAGCATCTCAGCCGTGAGCACATCGAGTGATTCCTGAGCCCGCTCGGGGGTGGTACCGACGTATGCCGAGAGCACGCCGAAACGGTCATCGCCCCGGTACGACGCCGAGACGGCGTAGCAGAGCCCCCGTTCCTCGCGGACTTCGGTGAAGAGCCGACCCGACATCCCGCCTGAGAGAACGTTGACCGCGACCTTGGTTAAGAGCGCCGCCCGCTCGTCGGATTCTGCCGGTGCGTCAGCGAGGAGCATGATCTGGACCTGGTTCGAGTCATCCTCGATGTGGTCTACGCCTCTTTCTGGCGAGCCCGCTGGTTCGATGGTCATGTGCTCACCAGCCCACGACTCGGTCAGCTCGCCGAGTTTATGGAAGAACTGGTCGGGATCGACACTGCCCGCGACCGCGAGAACCGAGGCTGCGGGCGCGGTTCGGCTGCGCCAGAAGTTGTCAACGTCATCGAGTGTGATCGCGTTGATGCCTGATTCGGTGCCGTAGATTGAGCGGTTGAAAGGAGCCGGGAAGTGCCGGGTGCTTGCGCGGATGGAGGCTCGCTCCCGCGGTTCGTCTTCGAGCGATTCGAGTCCTTGCAGCGAGAGTTCCTTTGAGGGCACGAGCGTTGAGTCGTCGAATCTTGGCTTGAGAATATTGTCGGCAAGCATCGGGAGGACATCAATAAGCTTGTCGCCGAGCGTGGAAGAGCGGAGGTGCATCGTTCGACCAGAGCAGTCGACGTTGCGTGAGGCGCCTATGCGATCGAGCTCGTCGGCGAATGCTTTGGAGTTGCGGTCGCCTCCGCCTCGCATGAGCATCTCGGAGGTCACCGATGCGAGCCCGGCGCGATCATCAGGCTCGGCCGATGTGCCTGCATCGAAGTGCCAGCTCAGCCCGACAGACTTCACGCCCGACATGGGCTCTGCGATGACCTTGAGACCACAGGGCAGGGTTTGGGTGTGGATGGTGGACACGCTTCACTCCTGAAGAGCACCGGAACCGGGGCACTATCGGGTCGAGTCTAGCCGTCAGAATCGTCACAACCGTCCCTGGTGAATGGGCGATCTTGTGGTACCAAGCGCGCCGCTGTCCCCGAGCAGCCGATGGTCCGATCCGTCGTATAGAACCCGCGCGAACGGGACCGATCCGCGTGCGCCTTCAAAGGGGAAACAGCCGTGCTGCGTCGCTTGGTTGATCTGATCTGTGTCCTGGTGGTCTGCGCGATCGCCTACGGCGCGTTTCGGATGAGCAAGTACGGCGATCGGTACGAGGATCAGGTCGAAGCGACCCGCGCTTCGGTGGTTCAGATCCAGAGCGAACTCCTGCTGCGCTCGCAGTCAGGCCGGGCAGCGCTCAACCCGCGAGGCTGGTCGGAAACGATTGTGCCCGCCTGGTTTGGGGGGGATTTGCCCGCAAACCTTTTACTCGACGATAACCGCCCCTGGATGGAGATCGCGTCGGTCGAACAGGCCGAGTTCGAGCACCCGAGGCCGCTGTTCGATGTCAGCGGTCAGGACGCATCATTCTGGTACAACCCTGCTCTCGGCATCGTGCGCGCACGCGTGCCGATGCTTTCAACTGATGCAAAGACACTCGACGCGTACAACTCCGTCAACGGTGTCGAACTCGACAGCATCTCGCCCACCACAGGTGTTGTAAACACCACTGCAAGCGTCGATAACAGCACCGATTGATTGCTGAACTTACGCGATCTTGCACCGAACCTACGCGAACTTGGACAAAGTGCATTCATAACCGACAACAGACGCAATTGTGTATGTGCGCGCCTCGACAGGCGAATTGTCGCATGTCTGAATCATGAATCGCATATCGCACGGACTTCAAACAGCTTGTTCAGAGAGCCCATGTGGTCATGCAACACACTCGGCAACGCGTGTGTGTTTGAGTGTGCGCGACGCGTGATGTAACAAGGCGCATTCAGCGTGTGCGCGTGGAACAACAGCGGTTTGATGATGTGTTTGGTACACCGGAATGTTGTGGAGACTTGTGATGCGAACTTGACAACATGGCGTATATCGCGCATCGTCCGCAACATCATCTCGTGTGTATTGCTCAAGAATGGTGCACACGAGTCCCGATAGTTCGTATGACTGCTTGAAGCATGCATGCACACGTCGTCCTCACCGGGGCAGTCACGGACGGATTCGAACGAGGACGAAACGGAGAAAGCACAGATGGCAAAGAAAGCAACTCGCAAGAAAGCCACGAGGAAGAAAGCAACTCGTAAGAAGGCTGCGAAGAAGACCACGAGGAAGAAGGCCACTCGCAAGAAGGCCGCCAAGAAGGCCACTCGCAAGAAGGCAACCCGCAAGAAGGCCGCGAAGAAGGCCACTCGCAAGAAGGCCACTCGCAAGAAGGCAACCCGCAAGAAGGCGACCCGCAAGAAGGCCACTCGCAAGAAGGCAACCCGCAAGAAGGCCACTCGCAAGAAGGCCACTCGCAAGAAGGCCACTCGCAAGAAGGCAACCCGCAAGAAGGCCACTCGCAAGAAGGCCACTCGCAAGAAGGCCACTCGCAAGAAGGCAACCCGCAAGAAGGCCACTCGCAAGAAGGCAACCCGCAAGAAGGCAACTCGCAAGAAGGCGACCCGCAAGAAGGCCACTCGCAAGAAGGCCGCTCGCCGCCGCTAAGGCGAACCGCCTGAGCGATCGGCTGAGTCTTTCGCCGATTCTGATGCTCAATCTCGCCGCGGGACCCTCGGGTCCCGCGGTTTTTTATGCGCCCCTGGGTCCGGCTCTTTTCATATGCGATTGAGACCCGCCTTCGAGGGTGCCATGATTGGGTATGCACGAGCACAAGGAACTCGAGCTTGTGATCCGCAGCGAACGCCGGGCGGCGCTATTGGCTGGCGAGACACCGCTTGAGGTGCGCACCGTTATCGATAACCGAACCGGTCAGCTGGTGTTCCCCGTGAGCGCGTTTGCGCTCGAGACCGATGAAACAGTGCTCTGGCTCCCCGAGGAACGAAACGACGCGCTGCAGATTCTCGTTGACCTCGACGAGATCGACGGCACCAACTCCGAGCAAGCCGATCGCTGGAGGATCTATCACGGCGAGCCGGGTGACAACAACTGGGTGAGCGCCACACCTCAGGCGGTCCGCTTCGGCGCACTCGTCGCGGACGGTTCTGACATCGATCTGAACAACCCGCTCGCGCCCGACGAGCCGAAGCTCTGCAAGCAGTTCAACGCCGATCCGCAAAGGCTGGGCCGCGCCGCGGCGGTCATGGACCCCCGCTCAAAGGGCGACGGACTCCTGGTGGGTGTCGATCCGATGGGCATCGATATCCGCACACGGCACGACATCGTGCGGCTGCCCTTCGGTGAACCAGTCTCTACACGCGATGAAGCCGACCGACGCATCCACAATCTGTTGGATGAGCTGGTCGGCTAATCCTGCACCCAAGTCCGTTTCATCCGTAGAATGAGGCGGGCCCGGTCATCCGAGACCCATTGGAGGTGCTCACATGCGTGCTGATATCAACTACTCGGACATCATCGACAGCGACGAGGCCCGCATCGCCCAGGCTGCGGCGGACGCGGCGCCGCACCAGCTCAGCGCCGACATCGATCCGAGCAAGTTCTTCATCACCCAGGACAGTTCCAAGTACACCCAGGAGAACCACGACGTCTGGCGGATCATGTACACCGAGCGGATGAAGACACTCGACGCGCAAGCCTCTGACGTCTTCCTGCGAGGCCTGAACCAGATCGGGCTTGTCCCTGAGCACGTGCCCTATGTCGCGGACATCAACCGCAGGCTGCAAGACCTGACCGGCTGGGAGAGCCACCCTGTGCCGGGCTACCTGCCCGCCAAGGCGTTCTTCGCGTGCCTCGCGCATCGCCGATTCCCGACGACGATCACGATGCGGCCGCGCGAGCTGATGAACTACCTTCCTGAGCCCGACATCTTCCACGATGTCTTCGGGCATGTCCCGCTGCACGCCGATCCGGTGTTCGCCGAGTTCCTGCAGACCTACGGCAAGGCCGCGCTGCATTGCGAGGACCCGTACCACATCGAGCGCCTGGCGCGTCTCTTCTGGTTCACCGTCGAGTTCGGGCTCATCCGCGAACAGGGCGAGACCAAGCTCTACGGCTCTGGCCTGATCAGCTCGATCGGCGAGAGCTTCCACGCCCTCGAGAGCGATCACGTTGACCGCCGCCCGTTCGATATGGAACTCGTCTGCGACACACCCTTCGAGATCGACCACTACCAGCCGATCCTGTACGTGCTGGACAGCTTCGAGCAGCTGCGCGATGCGATGAACAGCTACGCGGAGCAGGTGCTTGAGGAGTCTGGGGCGCTCGAGGTTCTCTAGATCTCACGCAACAAAAGAAGAGCGATAGAACGAGCTGTTCGCATTTGAGTCGTCAATAGACGTTCTCCCTATCCTTATAGCATGACCACGACCCCCACTGACTCCTCATCCTCAACAAGCCGGTCCTCCGGATGGACGATCGCAGATTCCGCTTCGCTCTACGGGCTTGAGGCCTGGGGGCAGGGGTTCTTTGCCGCCACCGAGCGGGGCACGCTCGCGGTCAGGCCTACGCAGTCGGCGGATCGACAGATCGACCTGTACGAGATCATCCGGGGGCTCAATCAGCGCGGCATCCACGCGCCGGTGCTGCTCCGGTTCAGCGATCTCGTCCGTCAGCGGATGAGCCTCATCCGCGACGCGTTCGATCGGGCGATCGAGGCGAGCCAGTACAAGAACGACTACTGCTGCGTCTACCCAATCAAGGTCAACCAGCAGCGCCAGGTCTGCGAGGAGATCCGCGACATCGCAGCAGAGCTCGGGTTCGGGCTCGAGGTCGGGTCCAAGCCTGAGCTGCTTGCGGTGCTCGGGATGACCGCGGGCGAGGACTCCAAGGCCGAGTCGCTTCCCATCGTGTGCAACGGGTTCAAGGACGACGAGTACATCGAGACAGTTGTGCTTGCGGCGAAGCTCGGGCGGAACATCATCACGGTCGTCGAGCAGCCCCGCGAACTGAGGGCGCTGATCCGGTTCGCCGAGCAGTACGGCGTCAGGCCGAGCATCGGGATCCGCGTCAAACCCACGAGCACGGGCATGGGTCGATGGGCGACCTCGGGCGGCAACCGCCCGAAGTTCGGGCTGAGCGCGACGGACCTGCTAGAGGCGATGTCGTGCCTCGAAGAGCACGGGATGCTCGACTGCCTCAACCTGCTGCACTTCCACATCGGGAGCCAGATCCACGAGATCCGCCAGCTGAGCACCGCGGTCACCGAATTGGCGCACATCTACTGCGAGTGCAAGCGGCTCGGTGCGGGACTCACGATGATCGATGTGGGCGGCGGGCTGGGCGTGGATTACGACGGCTCTGGCTCGCCCAGCGACGGCTCGATGAACTACGGCATCGAGGAGTACGCCTCGTCGATCGTGCACCGGATCAAGAGTGTGTGCGACGATGCCCAGATCGAACACCCGCAGATACTCAGCGAGTCGGGCAGAGCCATTGCGGCTTTCTCCAGCGTGCTCGTCGTCAACGTGCTCGGCGCGACAACGTTCGATGCGCCAGCCAGGATCGAGGATGCGCGCAAGCTCGCAGAGGAGTCAGAAGAGACGCCCCAGCCGATCTGGGACCTGATCGAGGCGTACGAATCGCTCGACAAGCCCGGCGCCAACATCATCGAGCTCTTCCACGACGCGGAGCAGGCGCGGAACGAGGCGATGACGCTCTTTGGGATGGGCTACGTCACGCTCCCCCAGCGGGCAACCGCCGAGCGCGTGTTCTGGGCGGCGGGGCACAGGGTGCTCGAAGTAGCACAGGCGCAGGGCCTGTCCGAGCGCGAAGAGTTGGCAAGGCTGCCCGAGAAGCTGAGCGATATCTACTACGTCAATTTCTCGATCTTCCAGTCGCTGCCCGACCACTGGGCGATCGATCAGGTTTTCCCGATCGCGCCGATCCACAGGCTCGCGGAGCGTCCAACGAGACTCGCGGTGCTGGCCGACATGACCTGCGACTCCGACGGCGAGATCGCCCGGTTCAGCGACCCCGGTGCCTCGAGCAGCAAGCCCAGGCTCGAGCTGCACGAGCTCCAGTCGGGCGGCGACAGCGACCACCCCGAGCCCTACTACCTGGGCGTGTTCCTCACGGGTGCGTACCAAGAGGTGTTGGGCGACCTGCACAACCTGTTCGGCGACACGCACGCGGTCCACGTCGGCCTCGACGAGTCGGGCCGATGGCGCATCGACGAGGTCGTCGAGGGCGATACCGTGCACGAGGTGCTGGGGTACGTGCAGTACGACGTGGACCGCTTAAGGCGCGACATGCGGAAGCAGATCGAGAGAGCCGTCCACGCGGGCAGGCTCGAAGTCGCCGAGGGGCACTCGCTGCTGCGTTTCTACGAGAGCGGGCTCGAGGGGTATACGTATCTGGAGTAGAAAACCAACTACTTGTTGATTACTGCCCCTGACCCAAAGAATGTCGGCGGCTTCTCCATCGTGTACACCTCGGTCTCGGCCTGGATCGCCTCGCGGAGGTGCTTGGGCAAGTGCATGAGCCCGACCATCGCTTCGCCGTCGAACATCTTGAGCGGACCGAACTTGGAGTCGTCGGTGTTGGCGCTCAGGATCTCGTTGGTGGCCTCGGGGCTCGGGATCTCGGGCTCTTCGTCGCTTGCGATGATGAAGCTCCACGGACCGGGATAGGTCGGAACATCGCTCGAGATGCTCGCGGTGTGCGCAAAGACGCTGCGCAGCGTGCTCGCGAGCCGTGCGTGGCGGAAGAGCTCTGGCGGGCTGACGGGGCCCGACTGGACGACCAGCGCGCCGTGGGGCGCGAGGATCCCCTTGAGGTCGGCGAAGTATTCCTTGGTGAAGAGCGGGAACGAGGGGCCGTCTTCGATCGGATCGGAGAGATCGCTGATGATCAGATCCCAGCCGCCCTCGGGAGTCTTCGCGGGGTCCTTGATGTACTCGAGCGCATCACCGATGACGAGATCGTGACGCGGGTCGTCGAACGCGCCGCGGTGCATGTCTGCGAGGTGCTCTTTGCAGGCGCTGACGACCTGGCCGTCGATGTCGGCCATGGTGACGCGCTCAACGGAGTTCCAGCGGAGCGCTTCGCGGGAAGTCGCGCCCTCGCCCCCGCCGAGGATCAGGACTGTCTTTGGCGCGTGGCCCCGGGTGGCGAGCATGACGCTGGCGGGCTGGACGAGGGGCTCGTGGTAGAGGAACTCGTCGCCCGTGCAGGACTGCCACTTGCCGTCGAGGACGAGGGCCGTGCCGTAGAGGCCCGTCTTGACGATCTGCGCGTCCTGCCACTCGGTTTTGGCGGCCCAGAGCAGGTCCGTGATGCCGTGCTGGTAGATGTCCCAGGGGCTGATGTACTCGTTGACCCAGAGATCGGCTCGGACTTCTGCTCCCGACATGGTCTTGCTCCCTTAGGCTATGGGGTTGGGCCACAAGGGTAGGACGTGAACGAGTCGAAGCTCCTGGATCTGATCTACAAACGCAGCGAGGGCCTCGGGCTCTCGGGGGCGAGGCTCTTGGTCGGCCCTGGCGATGACGCCGCGGTGATCGAGACTCCGGGTGAGGATGTGCTCCTGCTCACGGTGGACCAGCTCATCGAGGGTCGGCACTACGACGCCGGGACCGATCTGGACCTCATCGCGCGCAAGGCGATCGCGCGGTCGGTGAGCGACATCGCGGCGATGGGAGGCGTCCCTTCGTGGTCTATGGCAACCGGAATCCTGCCGACCCGCTTTGCGCAGGGAGACGAACTGTTCGAGGCGATGAGCAAGTGGGCGCTCAACTGGGGCTGCCCTCTGATCGGCGGGGATATCGCATCGAGCGAAGGGCCGCTCTCTCTGACCGTGACGGTGTGCGGCGGGCTGGAACCGGGAGCGAGCCCGAAACTCCGCGCAGGCGCACAAGCGGGCGATGAGCTGTGGTTGACAGGGTTGCTTGGAGCATCGTTTGAGTCGGAGCACCATCTCCGGTTCGAACCGAGGCTTGAGATGGGTCGGTGTGCCGCGATGTGCGAAAGCGTGCGCGCGATGATGGATATCTCAGACGGGCTCGGCAGAGATGCCGGGCGGTTAGCGCAGGCTTCCGGCGTGCTCATCGAGATCGACGCTGAGAAGATCCCGCTGAACGAAGGTGTGGAGAGCTGGAGGCAAGCTGCGAGCGAGGGCGAGGATTACGAGCTGCTGATCGTCGGCGCTGAGCTCGACAAGCAGATCCCGGGTCTCATAGGGCCCATCGGTCGATGCGTCGCGAGCGACACCCCGGGTGTGATCATTATTGACGGGGATGGCACCAGGCACGACGCATCGGGTCTTGGGT
>WUAK01000062.1 GCA_009827205.1 Phycisphaeraceae bacterium
GAGATCGTCGGTTTGTGCGATGTCGACTCGAGAGCCTTAGCCAAGGCGCTCCTGGATCATCCCGATGCGTTCACATGCGAGGACTACCGCGAGGCCTTCGATAAGCACGGCGATTCGTTCGACGCGGTCATCGTCTCAACACCAGATCACTCGCACTGCGCGATCATGACGATGGCGCTTGCGCGCGGCAAGCATGTGTACGGCCAGAAGCCTCTTGTCCAGCAACTCGAAGAACTCGACATCCTCGACCGCGCCGTCCGGGCGAGGCCGCAGCTTGTCACGCAGACCGGCGCTCAGCGGATCCAGTCCGCCGAACGTCGAGCCGCGTTCGACATCCTCAAGAGCGGCGCGCTCGGCAAGGTTATCGAGGTGCACGTCGCGTTCGGAAACGGTGCTCTCGCAGGTGGGCACTATTTCGCAGATGGTGTTCTGGGCGAGCCGATCGAGCCGCCGGCAGAGATCAACTACGACCTCTGGCTCAACGGCGCGGCCTACGAGCCCTGTCGTCCTCAGATGGTCGAGCGGAAATGGCGCAGCTGGTGGAACTACGGCGGGGGACAGATCGCCGACTGGGTTGTGCATCTGACCGACATCATTTTCTACGCCTACCCCGAGCTGCAGAGCCCCTCGCTCGTGTGCTCACGGACGCCATCGCGAGATCTTTCCTCTTTCCACGCCGAGCGCGTGTCCTCGACCCTGACGTACCGAGTTGAGAGTGACCGCTTCGCGAACAGCTCGTGCAACATGTACTTCTACGACACAGGAATCAAGCCCGACCGCACGCAGCTCGGGATCGGCGAGGGCGATTGGCCGGGTGAAATCTTTACTGTCGTTGTGTGCGAGGGGGGCACGCTGCTGCTGGGCCCGAGCGGTCCGCTCGAGATCTGGCGCGAGGGCGTGATGACATCCGGGCTCGAGATGCCGGGGCTGCCTGAGTACCCAGAGTTCAACCACTGGCACGCTTTTGTTGACAAGGCCCTCGGCAAGAGCACACCCCACCACTGGGCGCCGTTCTTGGAGTGCAACCGTTGCACGGAAGCCGGTCTCCTGGCGGTGAAGGCCGCGAAGTATCCTGGCCAGGTTCTTGAGTGGGACAGAGAACGGCTCGCGTTCACCAATCATGCTGAGGCGCACCAAACACTCGTCCGCCGGGCATACCGCGATGGGTTCGAACCGGTTCGGCTTTAGGTACGGGGTCCCGCGGACGCGAAAGCAACACCTGTCATGTCTGGGTCGCCGAATCAAGCTTGCATATCTTCCGTGAGAGCCGGTAACCACAACTCGGACTCTCTCGTCATGTATATGAGGCGTTGCTCTCAGTACGATTTCTGAAATTCCGTGAGCGGCGCGCAAATCAGCCTCGCGCCGCTCGACTACATGGCAAGGAGTAACCACAGCCATGGCTGAGATCACCACACACAAGCAGTCCCCAACGGATGACCTCGTATCGTTGCGTCGGTATGCCCGACGGGGTGATGCAGAAGCCCTAGACCTCTTGATTCGCCGGTACCAGGAGATGGTTCTTGCTACATGTCGGCGAACGCTTGCAAATGAGACCGACGCCGAGGATGCAGCGCAGGAAACATTCTTAAAGTTTGCGAGAGGCGCCAGATCGATCCGTTCGAATGTCGCTGCTTGGCTGCACAGGTGTGCAATCGGGACATCTCAGGATATCGCCAGGAGCAACGGAGCAAGAAGACGAGCAGAGGCGGTTTCACTTGATCGAAAGAGGCAGCACGCAGCCGGTGACCCGGATCTGGTTTGGAAAGATATAGAGCCGATCATCGATCAGGCTATTCAAGAGCTCGACGAATCGGATCGAGACTTGATAGTCGCAAGGTTCTTGGCGAGGAGGCCAATAGAAGAACTCGCGAACGAAGCCGGTGTATCAGTTGGCACGATGTCGCGCCGGGTGCGCCGGGTCATCGGAAAGCTGGAGACAAAGCTCATCGCAAGCGGCGCGACACTCGCAGGTACCGGCCTGCTGGTGACAGCGCTCGAAACCACAAAGGCCGCTTCCATCAGCCCTGCACTTTCGGCTTCTCTTGGCAAGATAGCGCTGACTGGTGCTTTACAGAGCGGCTCGGGTCTGGGTCTCAAGATCTCCAGCGGTGCTGCGCTCTTGCTCTTTGTGGGAGCCGGTGTGTTATTCGCAACATCGAACAGCTTGTCCGTATCGACACCAACTGCCCCGAGCAATTCTGAGGCTTTGATGCCCACTGCGGCTGTTTCAAACGGCCCACCCAGGCCGAAGAAGGCGATCGGCCCCTTTGTCATCACGACAACCTCAGACGATTCGTTCACTGAGAGAGGCGTTTGGATCGGTCCCAAGAACATGAGCATCAGACACGGGCTGACGCTTGAGGGCGAGGTCAAGCTGACTGTGCTTCGGCGTCTCGAGACCTACGAGAACAAAGAAGACGGGGGCGCGACGATTCTCGCGAGGGTGGAGAGCATCTCGCCTATCGATGACATCTACAGCCGTTTCACGGGCGTTGGACAGATATTGACAATCGATGCACGATTCGACGAGAAGGGCCGGATGGTGCTCTCGAACCGTGAGGACGTTCAGTTCGGGCGGAATGAGCCGAGGTGGTTTGGTGTACGACCACCGATCGGCTGGGAAGAGCACGGCGACATCCCGGATGATGCCGGTGAATTCGGGATCCTTGGGCCCTGGGCCGAAGCCGAACGCGTGCCGGTCACGATCGACTCGCGTGAGATCCTCTTCGGCACCGACAGCTGGGCACTGGCAATCTACAGGATCGTCGAGTGGACAGAGCTCGACGGGTACTCGAGAGTGAGGTCGGTACACGCCGGCGGTCGCGATCCACGATTGATCAGTTCAAGGTTCTCTCTGATCATCAAGGAAGATGAGAACGGCTACACGATCGCGTACTTCCCCCCGGGCTCGGGTCGTGAGAACGACTGGCCCAGTTCATTCGAACACTCCACTGACAATCCGGTGAGGGTTGTGAGCTTCAGGAGCGGGAAGTAATGATTAGGCGCGTTCCCTCCCGTGGATTTACCGTTGTCGAGCTGCTCGTTGTGATCGCAGTAACCGCCGTACTGCTCACACTGGCCGTGCCGCTGATTCTCAAGGCTCGAAACTCTGCGAGGCAAGCGGTATGCCTCTCAAACAACCGCCAGGTTCTCGTTGCGATCAACGCGTTCAGCGCCGAGAACCAGAGCAGGCTTCCAGAAGCGCGCACTCTCACAGAGCCGGGCGAGTACGTGACCTGGCGGAGACGGTTCTTCGAGACCGGTGCAATCCCGATGGTTGATGTGTGGCAGTGTCCGCTACACAAGAACCCGCAGGGCGAGGCCGGCTACACGAATGATGGCCTCCGGTGTACGGGTGATATCGCTAGCAGCTACGCTCTGAACGGACATGTGCTCTGGAGAATAAAGGGCACCGACCGCGAGGCGATTTTGGCTGATACTGCAATCCGCAGACCCAGCCACACCGTGCTGCTGCCCGAAACGAACTACTTCAGTGCCCACCTCACAGCAAGCCCTCCTATGGTCGCAAACTACTACGGTGCCCAGCCCGGCCCTTACTCGTACTGGCACAGCGGAGGCGGGGTATACGGCTTCCAGGATGGGCATGTTGAGGTGATCAACTTTCTTGATACCGGAAGCCCTGACTGCCGTTGGCACAACGGTCAGGATCTGACCGATGATCCGTTCGTGCCTCAGCCGAGAAGTGAGTACCGCGCTCACGATCATCCGGACTGGGAGTATCTCGTGCCGAAGATCTACCTGACTGGTGGCTGATCTATGAGCAGCTTTGATGAATGAACCAGCGGTTCCATGGTCAACGCAGACTGACGAGTTCGAACAACCCTGCGTTAGGAACCAAAGCCCGCAGCCTCGAGAGCTCGGTCAGGACTGTCGGGGTCCAGGAATCGGGCTTGCAGTTCGGGAGTTGGCACCCTGCACGATTCGCGCTGCCCGAACACCCGGTAGCGATTCGCTGCGACCAGTCGGTAACCCAGATCACGCAGGAATCGTGGTATGTACCTGAGGATGCCGCACAGTCCAGCAAGCGGCGTCTTGAGATGTCTGCCGACCTCGAGCACCGCAGAGGAGCGTTCGTAGACGCGCCCGTCCCGGATCATGATCAGTGTGCCGAGAATGTCTGGGTCGTATCCAGCCTTCGTAGCGAGCGATCGCCCTGCGTCGGACTGAAGAGCCAAGAACCGGCATCGCGACTCCGGATCTCGGTCGATGATCCAGTTCACCGTGCCGTTGCACAGATTGCAGACGCCGTCAAACAACACAACCATCACAGATCCCAACCGATCGGGGGAGGATTCTGTTCCTGATTGAGTCTCGCGTGGGTCCATGCGGTCGAATTCTAGTAGTCTTCTTGATTCTGGGTCTTCATCTGCCGACCCATAACTCCGGGCTCAGCCATGCCAGAACCAAGGAAATCGAGCACGATGAAGCCGATCGATCGCCTGCGCGAACTGCTCGCGGTGGGTGTGCTCGTGCTTTTTCTCGTCAGCATTCTCATCGCCGACAAGCGCACGTTCGCCTGGCCCGCGGTCACCTGGCCAATGTACAGCGGGCGGTATCTGAGCTACCCAGAAGACACATATACAAAGAAGCTATACCGCGCGATCACCGCCGATCCCGAAGACTCGTTCTGGGTCCGCCCGAATCAGCTCTGGGGCGCCGACAGATACAGCGTGAGTTATGACCTGATGGACCGAGCACTCGACACAGAGCGGTCAGACGCGGCCGAGCACAAGCTCGCCGCGATCGACCAGATCCGGTACATGTTCCCGCGAGCCGAAGTCGTGGAAGTTGAAATCTGGGAGCTCACATGGGCGGTCGATCTGGACTCGGTGCCCGCGATCGAGTTCGATGAACCGATTGAGCGACTGCTGCACGCTTCGTTCTCGTACGAATCCCTCGGCGAGGTGCGATGGGAGGACCGCCAGTGATCGGCTCGGTTCGCAAGTCCATCGATGCCTTCTTCGGATGGCTCAACGCGCCCGTCGCCAATGCTGCGGGGCGGCTCGGACTCTTCCGCATCATCTACGGCTTGTTCTACCTGTGGTACCTCGCAACCCAGAGCCCGGGCATGATCGGGATCACACCCAACAGCTTCTATGAGTGGCCGATCACGATCCTGCAGGGCTGGCCGATGCCCCCATCGGTCGCGTTCATCGAGAACATCGAGTCGTTGCTCGCGGGTTGCCTGGTGCTGCTCACGATCGGATGCTGGACACGCACGATGAACGTGCTCGTGCTCGCTCTGGGAATGGTGCTCGAGGGATACGTCAGCGTTGTCGATGTCGAGCGAAGCAACGCGATGATGGCTTTCTTCATCCCGTGCTACATGTTGCTCGTAGGCAACTGGCACACCGCGTGGTCCGTCGATGCGCTGCGAAATCGAAGCAGAGAGCTCGCTCCGGTGGATCCTCGCGAGGTGGGCAGCTCGTTCAAGGCATCGAAACTCTGCCTGCTGACGTTCGTGATCCTGTTTATGTCCGCCGGGTACTACAAGATCACTGGCTCGTGGCTCGAGCAGCCGGCTTTCATCGGGCACGCGACGATCCTTGTCGCTATTGACGCCGCGTTCTTTGATCTGTACGTCAACCCCTACGCGAGATTCGTCGCCGACACACCCTGGGTGTACAGCACGATGATGTGGGGCACGATCCTGTTCGAGTGCTTCTTCTTCGTGTGCCTGTTAGGACGCCGGGTACGCGTGTTCGTGTTCAGCATGGCGCTGCTGTTCCACACAGTCAACGCGATCTATCTGTGGGTGACGTTCACCGGGATCATGATCACCTACGGCGCGTTCCTCGACTGGCAACGACTCGCTGACCGAATCGGTCTGGACCGAATAGGTGAGACGGTAGCAGCAATCCCCCACCGCGCGCTCTACGCGGGCTCTGTGATATGTGCAGCGGCAATCGGGATCGGCTGGAACAGCACAACCTTCTCGCGCAGCATCTTCACAGCTGGCGATCTGATCACGTTCCAGACGATCTGGATCCCCGTTCCGATCTTCGTCGCCTGGTGGTGCTACGAGACGTACTTGCGAAAGCGCGACCCCCGCCTCTGGTAGCGCAGATCAGTTGCGATCGAGCACAATGCGGTACCTCGCCTTGCCCTCGTGCAGGTGATCCATGGCTTCGTTGACCTTCGACATCGGGAAGTGCTCGGTTGTCGGATGTATGCCGTGACGGGCGGCGAACTCGAGCATTGTCGCGATCGTGGTCGGGCTGCCGACCGGTGAGCCGGTCACCGCCTTCTGCCCCATGATCAGCCCGAACGCGCCGATATCCAGTGGCTCCAGTGTCGCGCCGACGACGTGCAGCTTGCCCTTGGGTTTGAGCGTGCCGATGTAGGCGTTCCAATCGAGCTTCACATTCACGGTTGAGATGATGAGATCAAACTGGCCCGCGTGCTTCTCAAGTTCCTCGGTGCTGCGCGAGTTGATCGTGTCGTGCGCCCCCATCTCTTTCGCCTCGGCTATCTTCGATTCGCTCGAGGTGAACGCGGTCACGTGACAGCCCCACGCTCGTGCGAACTTGAGTGCCAGGTGCCCGAGACCGCCGATCCCGATGACACCCACGCGCGATGTTGGTGAGAGGTTGTGCTGCACGAGCGGATTGAAGACGGTGATCCCGCCGCAGAGCAGGGGGCCTACCTCGTTGGGCTCCAGCCCGTCGGGGATTCTGATCGCGCTCTCGGCTTGAGCGCGCACGATGTCAGCGAACCCCCCGTGGTGTCCAACGATCACACCCGTCGCGGTCGCGCAGAGGTTGTGATCACCGCTCATGCACTGCGTGCACCCCATGCAGTATCCGGCGTGCCATCCAACACCGACGCGATCTCCGACCTTAAGCGACGTGACATGCTCGCCGATGGCTCTGACTGTGCCGATGATCTCGTGACCTGGAACGAATGGGAATTCGGTCATCCCCCACTCGTTGTTGAGCATGCTCAGATCGCTATGGCAGATGCCGCAGGACTCGACATCGATATCGACATCGTGCGCACCGAGAGCGCCGAGTTCGTACTGAAAGGGTTCGAGCTTGCCGCCCGCTTCCTGAGCCGCGTACGCGTTCACAGTCGTCATGGGTTGTCCTCCTCGTATCTACATGAGAACGCTACGCAGCCAGATCCGCAAGCGGCGGAGAGCAGTATCTTGTTTATAAAGTCTTGAACGCTTCGATCGCCGCCTGGCGAGTGACCTTCACGTCCACAATCGGGTCCGGGTAGTCCAGCGAGGAGCGGAGCAGGCCCGGGATTTGACTGGGGTCGTGGATCGAGCCGCCCTCGACATCCCGGAGTTCGGGGACGAACCTGCGGATGAACGCCCCCTCTGGGTCGAACTTCTTGGACTGGGAGTACGGATTGAAGATCCTGAAATACGGCGCCGCGTCTGTCCCAGTCGAGGCGGACCATTGCCACCCGCCGTTGTTCGCCGAGAGATCGCCGTCGATGAGATGCCTCATGAAGAATCGCTCGCCACGGCGCCAGTCGAGGAAGAGGTTCTTTGTGTAGAACATCGCCACAATCATGCGCAGCCGGTTGTGCATCCAGCCCGTTTCGGTGAGTTGCCTCATCGCCGCATCGACGATGGGTACACCGGTCCGCCCCTCACACCATGCCTCGTGATAGTCGTCATTGTTGTTCCATACGAGCTGTTCGGTCTCGAGCTTGAACGCACGGTGCCGCGACAGTCTCGGGAAGCCAACCAAGAGGTGCTTGTAGAATTCGCGCCAGATGAGCTCCGAGATCCAGTGGACAGCACCACTGGATCCCGAGTCGACCTTGCCGTTGTTCGCTTCGATGGCCTTGTGGTAACACGTCCTAAGCGAGATAACACCAGACACCAGATAGGGCGAGAGCGCGCTCGTGCCTGAGACATCAGGGAAGTCGCGGTCCTCTTTGTAGTCCAGCAATCTGTCGGCTAGGAAGTCTTTGAGCCTCTTGTTCGCTTCCTTCTCACCCGCAGGCCAGTGATCTTCAGCGCTGATGGCCAACTCGAATCCCGAAACGGCTTCCGGCACGCTGTCGGGAGTGCCGATCATCTCGGTGCGCTTACGCGGCGTCGGCAGCGGGTTCAGCCTGCTCGTGTCGTCTTTGTACGCCTGGTACCAGGATCTCTTGAAGGGTGAGTAGACCGTGTAATACCCGCCCTTGCCCGTGCGCAGCTCACCCGGTTCGAAAGCGCACTGATCGGTGAAGCGGTGCACGGCTCGCCCATCTTCCTCAAACACATCGACGACCAGTTCGTCGCGCTCTCGCTCGTTGACCTCGTACTCGTTGTTGAAGTAGATCGCGTCGCATTCGTGCTCGTGAGCGATAGCACGCAGCAACGCTGGCACACCATCGAAGCGAGGGCTCTCAATAATCTTGAGGGCGATATTTTTCTCTGCTAGAGCAGCCGACAGCATCGCCAGATTGCGTAGTCTGAATCCGACTTTGACCGGTGCATCGTCGTGGGCTGTCCACTGATCGGGAGTGACCGCGTAAACAGCGACCACCCCCTGGTCCGAATCGCGGCAGGCGTTATGCAAGGCCGGGTTGTCAGCGAGCCTCAGATCCGACCGAAACCACATCAATGCCCGCAAAGCAGCCCCTCCCCGCATTCCAGATCCATGAATCCGTCTCAGAAAGCCGATTCGACTGTATCCGCCCCCGCGGATTCAGCGAATGTATGGTGGCGGTACGACGAGCCCGGATCGGGAATAATGAGCCGCGAAACAAGGTTGAATAAGCATGAAGCACACGAAACTTCTGGCGTTATCGGTGATCATGGGCATGGGTCTGGCCCTTGGCATGTACGCCCTGTACATGAAGGCCGTGACGACCACGGCCCAGGACAGCGCCAGACTCGTGAGCATCGAGCCAGACGAAGAGGAAACACGATTGAGAAAGGTCTCCAAGACAGGTCACGACATCACCCCCCTCTCCAGATCGCAGGTTGAGAAGCTCGCGAGCACACTCGACGAGGAAACCTACAGAATCACACAGAAGGCCGGCACCGAACCCGCACACTGCGGCACACTCCTCGACAACAAGCGCGAGGGTGTCTATTCGTGCGTGGTCTGCGGCTTGCCGCTCTTCTCAAGCGAGCACAAGTTCGATTCGGGCTCTGGCTGGCCAAGCTTCTATCGGGAGTACGACCCGGAGCACGTCAAGCGTTTGCCCGACAACTCGATCGCATTCATGCCTCGCATCGAGATCGAGTGCGCCAGGTGCGATGCACACCTCGGTCATGTGTTCGACGACGGCCCAAGACCGACAGGTGAGAGACACTGCTTGAACTCGGCGTCGCTCGTCTTTACAGACAAAGGCGCCGAACTTCCCGTGCAGCACACAGCTCACGCATCTGCCGCTCCGACCGCAACTGAGACCGCGTACTTCGCGGGCGGCTGCTTCTGGGGCATCGAGCACTACTTCCAGAAAGGCGAAGGTGTGCTTGAGGCGGTCAGCGGCTACATGCAGGGCAGGACCGACAACCCGACGTACAAAGAGATCTGCTACGAGGACACCGGGCACGCCGAGGCAGTCAAGGTTGTCTTCGATCCGACGAAGATCTCGTACGAAGAACTCCTGCGTGCATTCTTCATCATGCATGACCCGACTCAGCTCAACCGCCAGGGCCCCGACTTTGGAACCCAGTACCGCTCGGGCATCTACTACGTCAGCGACGAGCAGAAAGAGAAAGCCGATGCGTTCATCAAGGTTCTGACGGATGAGGAAGTCTACAAGAGGCCGATCGTGACGGAAGTCGAGAAGGCCGAGACCTTCTGGGAGGCCGAGGACTACCACCAGGACTACATACTCAAGACAGGCCGGGCGTGCCACGTTCGGAATCCCTGGAACTAACGACTTCTGACGAAAGACCACTCCTATCCATCGCCCGCATGCACTACGATGCGGGCGATGCTTCGTTTACGTGCCTTCACACTCATCGAACTGCTCGTCGTGATCGCGATCATCGCGCTTCTGATCGGCATCCTGCTCCCGACGCTGAGCGCCGCCCGCAAGACTGGTGAGCAGGCGCTCTGCATGAGCAACCTGCGCCAGATTGGGACAGCGTGCACCATGTACGCCGACGCGAACGATGGCTGGTCACCCGCGCTCGGTGTGCCCTGGGGGCGTGCTCCATTCTGGGCGCTCGTTGTGCAGGAGTACGCCGACAGCGACGGGTACTCGGAGCGTTCGAGTCTCATCTGCCCCACCGCCGACCGTTTCAACGGGCGAGGCATGACGCGGACATACGCGGTTAACGTCACCGGGCTCGCCGGTGAGCCCGGCGATCGAGCCAACTACGACTCGGGCTTTGTACACGTGCCTATCTGGCAAGTGCAGAGACCGAGCGAGGTCGCCTGGTACGTCGATTCATTCGCAGCAGACATCACTGGAGGCGGCCCGCCCCCCACCAGAACGCTCTCGACCATCGATTTTCGCAGCCAAGAGCACATCGGCACACGCCTGGGCACGTACCACGGGAGTGATATGAACGCCTTCAACGCCGCAAGGTTCGACACCTCGGCCCAGTCACACAAAGATGTCTCGGAGCGATGGACACGCCCACTCCCATGATTCAAGGAGCACAACGATGTTGACAGCCGCATGTCTCGCGATCACGGCACTCGCCTTGAACCCGGAGCCGGACCCCGACAACGGCGGTCTCACGCTCCCGGAGGGATTTGGCGCCGTTGTCGTCCATGAAGGTGTCGGCCCCGCCAGGCACATCGCAGTGCGCGAGAATGGTGACCTCTACGTCGCGCTCCGCAGGAACCGTGGCGGCGGGATCGTCTGCATCCGCGACGAGGACGGCGACTTCAAAGCCGACCGTGTCGAGAAGTTCGGGCAAGTTCAGGGCACGGGCATCGCGATCCGCGACAACTGGCTCTACTTCGGAGGCGATTTCCAGATCGTCCGGTTCGAGCTCCCCGAAGATTCGCTCACTCCAGTCGGTGACTTCGAACGCATCGTCTTCGGATTCGTGCAAGAAGGCCAGCATGCGGCAAAGCCGATCGACTTCGGCGCCGACGGGAAGCTCTACGTGAACTGCGGCGCACCGTCCAATGCCTGCCAGCAGCTCTCGCGCACACCGGGATCGCCCGGCATGGACCCTTGCCCGCTGCTCGAGTACTGCGGCGGGATCTGGGTGTACGACCCAGACACCAAGGACCAGGAGCACCCAGCCGACGGCGAACGATTCGCCACCGGCCTGCGCCATTGCGTTGCGATCGACGAACACGACGGCGCGATCTACACGGTGATGCACGGGCGGGATCAGCTCGACACGCTCTTCTCTGAGCACTTCGACAACGCACAGAACGCGGAGCTTCCCGCTGAGGAGATGCACCGGCTCACCCAAGATTCAAACGCGGGCTGGCCCTACACCTACTGGGACGGGATGAAGGACGAACGCATGGTCGCGCCCGAGTACGGCGGCGACGGCGAGCAAATCTCAGACAACGACGATTTCCAGGACCCTATCCAAGCGTTCCCGGCGCACTGGGCGCCCAACGCGATCATGATCTACGAGGGCGAGCAGTTCCCTGAGCGATACCGTGGCGGCGCGTTCGTCGCGTTCCACGGCTCGTGGAACCGCGCGCCGTTCCCACAAGCCGGGTACAAGGTCACGTTTACACCGATGGACGGCGGCGAAGTCGCGGGTGACTACGAAGTGTTCGCCGACGGCTTTGCAGGAAGTCCAGAGATCAGATCCCCCCGCGACGCCCAGCATCGCCCGATGGGGCTCGC
>WUAK01000063.1 GCA_009827205.1 Phycisphaeraceae bacterium
AGCGCCTCCTCACCCGCGGCTCGGAGATCGTGCACCGGATCGTCACTCGCGATGAGCAGTTCGAAACGAGTCCCCATCGCATCTAAAGCCAGACGGAGGCCCGAAGAGCCTCCGTCTGGTGTGTTGCTTGTTCCTGACATCGCGAGTTTCGATCAGGCGCGGCTGACACGCATGGTCGCGGGATCGAATCTGAACGCCCCGCCTTCCCACATGCTTCGCGTGGCAAGATCCACCGCGACCATGACCTTTGAGGCGAGGTCGATGTTGCTGACCGCCTCCTCGCGGGTGCGGATGCAGTCGAGCCAGTTGAGCCTGAGTTGGTCCTGATCATTGCCGATGTCTGGGCAGTCGATGCGCTCGGCGTCGATCTCATCAACGAAGATGCGCTCGGGGCGGATCTCGCAGTGACGGCTGTTGAGATAAATGTTCGCTTCGTGGCCCCGGATCATGGTTTCCAGGCCCACCTCGTTGGCGGTCGAGCCAGCGATGACCATCGTGTGACCGCTCTCAAACTCAACATTCAGGTTGACCTGATCGTGATTCTCCATGTCCATGTCCACGACGTGATGACCAGATGCAGTCACACGTGTGGGCCAACCCGCGTCGACGGCAAGAATCAGCGGCGTCATGACGTGCACGAGCAGGTCGCCGATGATGCCTGTCGAGAAATCCTTGTACCTGCGCCAGCGGGCGAAGACCTTCGGGTCCCACTCGCGCGGCCCGAGGTAGCCGCACCAGGTGTCCCAGTCGACGTTCACACCGGGCGCCCAGTTCTCGTCGATGCTGTAGTAGTTCCACTCACCGGTCTTTGAGTTGCGGCAGTAGCTCGTCTGGCTCCAGACAGGCGTGCCGATCTTGCCGGCCTTGATCGCCTTGCGGGCCTCGAGGTACTTGGGCAGCATCATCATCTGCGTGCCGACCTGGAAGATCCGATCCGGGTTGTCCAGCACGTGCTTGCGGACATCCATCGTCTGATCGAGGCGGAGTGTCAGGGGCTTCTCGCAGTACACGTCCTTACCCGCGGTCAGCGCATCGATCGCGTGCTGCGCGTGCCAGTGCTCTGTCGAGGCGATGAGCACTGCGTGGATATCGTCGCGCGCCAGTATGTCGCGGTAGTCGCGGTAGGTCGGCACTTCGATGCCCTGCCTGTCCTGGCACTGCTTCTGAGCGCTCTGCACTCGCAGGTCGTTGACATCGCACAGAGCCGAGATCTCCGCCTTTGTGCGCCCCTGCTCTGCGAGGTTGATGATCGCGTTGCAGTGGCCCGTGCCCATGCCGCCCGTGCCGATGACACCGATCTTGATGGGCTCGTTGTCACCGAGCTTCACGCCGGGCTGAGGTGTGACGGTCGGGGAGGTCTTGATGCTGCCACCAAACCTGTCGCCAAGCCCGCTGCAACCCGCGGCGGCGAGGCTTGCACCGCCCGCAACGGACGCCGCGGTCCCGAGGAACTGACGCCTTGACTGATTCGAACCCTTCGCCCGCTTCTTCATCCGATTGATCTCCTCGATTCGCACTGACTGAAACCGGTGTTGAACCGGAGGCTAACACATTCCTTCGCGAGACACCAGATTTATGCACCCGCCGCGGCTTCGATCTCCGCTGCCGAGCGTTTCCGAGTCGGATAGAACACAATCAGGTTGACCAGGTAGAACACCGAGATCCACAGCGGAACCGAGAACAGCTTCTTGTAGTTCATCTGCGTGATCTGTTCGCCCGCTTCATCGACGCCGACTACCTCGGTCGCCCAGCTGCCAACAAAGCTCGTTGCGAACCAACTCCCGACGATGATCCCGACCCCGACAATGACCAGGTTGAACAGGTTCTGCGTGCTCGCCCGCACATCAGACGTGGTCTCTTCATCCACGATCATGAACGCGACAAAGATGAAGCAACCGAAGCAGAACCCGTGGAAGAACACGCCGCTGATGGCGAGCACAACTTCGGGGATGCCCGTTGAGGCGTGGATCTGTTCGAGGTAGGCGAAGATCGCCATGCGGAGGCCGTACGCAACGAGCCCGATCGCGAGGAATGTCTTGCGGTCAATTTTCTTTGCAACCAGCGGGATGCACGCGATGACCGCGATCTCGGTCATCTGTCCGATGGTCATAAGCCCGCCGCCGCCGACGCCGAACACCTTATTGATGCCGTCAGCGAGCGCCGAGCCCCCGGCGCGGTTCTGAATCTCGGTCAGAAAGCCCGATGCGTGAACAAAGTAGAACTGGTGAATAATCGAAACCGGGACTGCAAGCATAAAGAGCGTCACAAGCGGCGCTCGGCGGACCTCTCTGATTGCTTCCAGTACCGCATTGCCGCTCTTGGGTGACTTCGCCGGAGGGGTGTGAGGCAACGTGAAGCAGTACACACCCATCACGACACCGAGGATCGCCGATAGCGTGAACGCGTCGGCACGTCCGGCGTTCTGTGCAGCAGCGATGAGTGCGGCATCATCACCGTCGGGCGTGTGCTTCATCGCGAGCCACTGCCCGACCGCGATACCCGCCACGATCCAGCCAACGGTGCCCCACACACGCACCTTCCCGAAGTCCGCGTCACGATCGGGCAGGTGATGGAAGCTGATGGAATTCGTAAGTGCGAGCGTTGGTGCGTACACGATGCCGTACACAACTGAGATCATCATGAAAGGCCAGAACGAATCCGACCCGGCGAGGAACCACACGAGCACGGCGCCAACGAGATGGCTGATCCCAAGAAACTTCTCGGTCGCAAAGTACCGGTCTGCGACCTGGCCCGCGATGAAGGGCCCCACGATCGCGCCCGCGGCTCCGCCAGCCAGGATCGCACCGACCTCGTCGAGCGAGAACTTGCGGTGCCCAAGCAGGAACGGATACAGGATCGGTAGCCAAGCACCCCAGATCGCGTACTGCAAAAACATCATGACGGAGAGACGGGTGCGGACGCTTGTAGGTGCCTGAACCTGATCCATAGATACCCTCTTGTTTCAGCCGGGAATTCGGCTGCGGGGCGAGTGTAGCGGATTGTGTATACCGCCGTTGGCTGTATACAGGGTCATTCGGCTACCGTGTATCGCACGCGAGACACGAACCCCCTCGCGTCAACCGAACACACCAATCACGGAGCCGACCGCATGGCCAGACCAGTCACGCTCTTCACAGGACAGTGGGCCGACCTCCCGCTCAGGACGCTCTGCGAGATGGCGCGCGACTGGGGCTACGACGGCCTCGAACTCGCGTGCTGGGGAGACCACTTCGAAGTCGACAGAGCACTCGCCGACGACGGCTACTGCAAAGCCAAACGCGAACTGCTCCAGTCATTCGACCTCGATTGCTGGGCTATCAGCAACCACCTTGTCGGACAAGCAGTCAGCGACCCGATCGACGAGCGGCACAAGTCGATCCTCCCCGACCGCATCTGGGGTGACGGATCTTCCGACGGCGTCAACGAGCGAGCCGCTCAAGAGATGATCGACACAGCAAGAGCCGCGAAACTGTTCGGTGTTGAGGTTGTCAACGGCTTTACCGGTTCGCCCGTCTGGCACAAGCTCTACTTCTTCCCCCCCACCAGCGAGGAAGACATCGATCAGGGCTACGACGAGTTCGCCCAGCGCTGGCTGCCCATCATGGACGCGTACCAGGCCGAGGGCATCATCTTCGCGCTCGAGGTCCACCCGACCGAGATCGCCTACGACCTGTTCACGTTTGATCGCACGCTCGACGCGCTGGGCGGCCACGAGTCGTTCTGCGCCAACTTCGATCCATCGCATCTGATCTGGCAGGGCATCGACCCCGTCAAGTTCATCGACGTCTTCCCCGACCGGATCGCGCATGTGCACGTCAAGGACGCGATCCGTGCGCTCGACGGGTCAACCTCGATCCTCGGGAGTCACCTCGGGTTCGGTGATCCGGGCCGGGGGTGGGATTTCCGCTCGCCCGGACGGGGCGAGGTCGATTTCGAGGGCATCATCAGGGCGCTCAACAGGATCGGCTACGAGGGCCCGCTCAGTGTCGAGTGGGAAGACAGCGCGATGGCGCGTGAGCACGGCGCCGAGGAAGCCGTCGAGTTTGTCCGGACGATCGACTTCCCTCCCGCGCACGGCGCCTTCGACGCGGCGTTCGACAAGGAGCGTGACTGATGGCAGGCGATCATGGTCTCAAGTACGCGATGGTCGGCGGAGGCATCGATGCCTTCATCGGCGAGGTGCACCGCAAGGCGATCGCGCTGGACAACTCGGCGACACTCGTCGCAGGTGCACTCTCTTCAACGCCAGAGCGCTCAATGGAGTCAGCGAAACAACTCGGACTCCCCGAAGATCGCTCCTACGGCACGTGGCAGGAACTTGTCGAGAAGGAATCCGAGCGAGACGACGGCGTCGACTTCGTTGTCATCGTCACACCCAACAACACGCATCACCCTATTGCCAAGGCCTGCCTCGAAGCGGGCCTGAATGTGGTGCTCGACAAACCCATGACCATGACGAGCGATGAAGCCCGCGAACTGGCGCACCTCGCCAACGACAACGATCTCGTGTGCGGCGTGACGTACACGTACACCGGGTACCCGATGATCCGCGAAGCCGCGGAACTTGTCAGGAACGGAACGCTTGGCAATATCAGACGCGTCGAGCTGCGCTACCTGCAGGGCTGGCTGGCCAACGACATCGAGAGTGAGGGTCAGAAGCAGGCGAGCTGGCGGATGGACCCTAAGCAGGCCGGCGCGGGCGGCACGCTGGGAGACATCGGCACCCACGCCGAGCACCTCGCCTCGTTCGTGACCGGGCTCGAGATCGAATCACTCTCAGCAGAGCTCACCTCGTTTGTCGACGGTCGCGTGCTGGACGACGACACATCCGTCCGTGTGCGGTACGAAGGCGGAGCCAAGGGAACCTACCTCGCGACGCAGGTTCTGATCGGTGAAGAGAACACGATCACCCTTAGTGTCTACGGCGACAAGGGCTCGCTCTGGTGGTCAAACGGCGATGCGAACGACCTCAAAGTCGCGACACTCGAACGCGATACCTACTACCTGACGCGAGGCCAGGATTCTCTGAGTGAGAGGGCCAAAGCCGCGACGCGCACGCCCCCAGGTCACCCCGAGGGCTACCTTGAGGCATTCGCGAACATCTACCGAGGGGTCGCAGAACTCATCAACGCCAAGAAGCTCGGGACACCGGTAGGTCCCCTCGGGCACGACGTGCCGGGCCCTGAAGCCGGGCTCTGCGGCATGCGATTCGTCGAACGCGTGGTCAGCAGCAGCAACCAGGACGGCGCCTGGGTCTGATCAGTCACCGAGCTCAAGTACACGGATGTCCTTGTACATGATCTCGTTGCCCTCGTGGTGTGTCTGCAGCGCGAAGTGGCCCTCGCTGAAATCGCTCAGCGTTGTGTCCACAAAGGGCACACCGTTGATCCATGTCTGGATGTGATCGCCCTCGGCGCGGATGCGGTAATCGAACCACGCGTTGTCGCGTGTGATCGGCGCCGCGTCGCCCTCGGGCCAGGCGCGGTCGTACACACAGCCCGTGAAGTTCTTCGGATCGTGCTGATCGACCTGTGCCTCGTAGCCGGTCGGCCAGGGGAAGCCCTCTTGCTCGCTGGGGACGGTCCTGAAGTACATGCCGCTGTTTCCGCGTGAGTTGACTTTCACAAGTGCGCGCAGCTCGAAATCGTCATAGGAACGTTCAGTGAAGATGTGCCCGGGGCCATCGCGACCGATGAGCGCACCGTTCTCGACCATCCACGTGCCGTCGTCGAGTGTGAACCAGCCAGAGAGGTCACTCCCGATCAGGTGCGTCATGCCCTGGGGTTCTGGGTCAGGCGAGAGATCGCGTATACGAATGTTGCGATACCGGAACGAGTGGCCGTGGTCCTGCACCGCGATGTAGCCCGTGGTCGCGCGGGTGCTGAGAGGCAGCGGATTCTCTTCGCTTCTGAAGATGCCGCGCTCGTCGAGCTTCGTGTCCACATGAATAGGGACGTCGTTGAGCCAGACATTGAGCGTGTCGCCCGTGAGCATGACGCGGTACTCGTTCCAGCTTCCTGGTTCGTTGACCGCCATCCTCTTGGGAGGGACCGCTTCGTAGATCGCGCCGCAGTTGCGGAGCCCCGGCTCTTCGCCGTGCGTGTCGAGCATCTGAATCTCAAAGCCGGTGAACGCCGGGTCGCCCCCAGACGAGCCTCGCAGACCGAGCCCCGAGTTGCCGCCTTCGGGCATAAAGAACTCGATCGTGAGTTCGAAGTCACGGAACATCCTGTCGGTGCGGAGCCAGCCACCCGTGCCGGGCTTGACGGTGACGATCTCCCCGTTCTCAACGCCCCAGGCATCCTGAGCGCCGGTCGAGATCCAGCCGGTCAGGTCCTCACCGTTGAACAGCTGCTGCCACGTCCCGGTTTCCTGGGCGAAAGCCCCTGCCGAAACAACTGAAACACCAATCACACACGCGGTCATCAGCCTCTTCATCTTGTGCTCCTCCGGGGTGCCGTCTCGGCCCTCGATCAAGCTATCCGCTCTCGGACCCCGTTGCCAGCGTACCAAAGTCGAACCGGATTCTGTATGCTGTCTGACGCTCTAAAGGAGGCCTCACCCATGGGCAACATCGTCATCGAGAAGGAAATCAACGCTCCGATTGACCGTGTCTACGAGCAAATGACCAACCTGGAGAACTGGTCCGACTCGATCGAAAGTATCACCAAAGTCGAAAAGCACACCGATGGCCCGGTCCGTGATGGGACCGAGTTCTCAGAAACACGGGTGATGTTCGGCAAAGAGCACACCGAACGCATGACATTCGCCAATGTCAAACCCAACCAGGGCTACACACTCGTCTGCGATTCTTGCGGCATGCACTACGAATCCTCGCACTCGCTCACACCCATGGGCGACAAGACGATGCTCCGAATGGAGATGTCCGCTAAGCCGATGACATTCACGTCCAAAATCATCTCACCAATCACGGGGGCGATGATGAAGGGGACGATGAAGAAGATGATCAACAAGGATTTCGACGACCTCGCAAGAGCCTGCGAGTCTGCCGGCTAAGAAATGGGGACGCAGGGACTCGAACCCTGGACCAGCGGATTAAAAGTCCGATGCTCTACCAACTGAGCTACGTCCCCTCGGATTACGCTCCAACGAAATCCAAGGCCTGATACTAGCCCGCCACCTCGGGTCCGCGGCGGCGTTTGGTCATCGCTGCAAGCGTCAAGAGCAGCTCCGCGTGTCGACCGCTCGCGCCGCGGTTCTCACGCACGCAAGCCGACGCGGCATCCGCGAGCTTCTGCCTGGAGTCGTCGTCGCGGATGAGGCGCTCAAGATCAGAACCGAGCGACCTGCGAGTCGACCGCGCAAGGCCCCCCGCTTTCTCGAGCGTCCCCACGATCGCCAGGAAATCCCCCACGCTCGGCCCGATGAGCGTCGCCCTGCCAAGAGCAGCGGGCTCGGTCGGGTCCGATCCGAACTGGTCGCCGAACGAACGCCCCATGACGACGAGATCCGCCAGCTCGTACGCCGTGCGCAGCTCACCGATCGTGTCGAGCAGGAACCGCGTGGCGCCCTCTCGTTTCTCACCGGTTGACCTTCGGACACAATCACCGAGCGCCAAGGCCGCCCCATCGAATCGCTCGGGCTTCCGCGGAGCGCAGAGCAGCTGCACTCCCGACGGGCACGCCTCGTGGAGCAGCTCTTCTTCTCCCGGACCCGTGCTGCCAGCCACGATGAGCTTCTTTGTGCGGTCGATCCCGAGCTGGTCGGCCAGCCTATCCGCAGCGTCTTGATCGGTCGACAGGTTCGCCGCGTCCCACTTCATCGAGCCGGTGACTTCGATCCTTCTGGCGCCCATCGCCCGGAATCGATCTGCGTAGTCCTCGTCCTGTACCGCAGCGACCGAGAGCGACTCGAACATGCCCCCGATCATGCGGCGGGCTTTGCTGTAGCCGTCGAAAGATCGCTCGCTGAGCCTGCCGTTGATCACAGCGACCGGGATGTCGCGCCGCCTGCACGCAGCGATCAGGTTGGGCCAGAGTTCGAGCTCGACGAGACCGACCACATCCGGTCGCACTCTCGCGATGAATCGCTCGACACCCCACGAGAAATCCATTGGCATGCGGTGCACCGATGCTGTCTGCGAGTACAACTCGCGAGCGCGAGCCAAGCCAGTATCAGTTGTTGTACACACCAGCACCTCGGCGTCCTGAGCGAGCAGCGGCACCAGCGAGCGAAGAGCATTGACCTCCCCCACCGACACTGCGTGAAGCAGAACCCGGGGACGTTCTGCTCGCGAAGGCTTCGCTTCGATTGTGATACCGAGCCGCTCACCCCAGCCCGAGCGCGACTTCTGGATCAGCCTCGGCGAAGCCGCGGCGGCGAGCATCAGATAGGCGGCATCAACAGGGTTCAACGAGGCAGACTCCAGTTCCCGGACCAGACCCGCAATCCTAGTTCCGCGCCAAGCTGATCGCCGAGCGGAATACCTCTGCACCTCCGGGTGTTGGTCTCACATCGCCTCTTCACGAGGGGAGACACGAAACAAAGCGAGGTTTCTCATGTCATCACCGACAGAATCAGCCGCAGCCCTGTACACACGCTGGACCGCGAAGATCGCAACGGCGGGCATTTTCACCGTCGTCGGATGGCTCCCGAAGTTCACCGGCAACGCCGGGCCTCTCGTCGAGCGACTGCCCGGAGGCGAGCCCGCTGTACTGACGATTGCGGCGATCGAGCTTGTGATCGTCGTCCTCTTGTTCATCCCGCGGACCGGCCTCTTCGCCTCGGCTCTCGCGGTCCTGAGCATGCTCGGCGCCATCGCCAGCCATGTGGGACCGGTCGGTTTCGACGGCGACTTTATGGGCGTGTTCATCATGGCGCTGGTCGCCCTGGCGACATCAAGCACCGCGACAGCACTCGAATGGAAGACCCGTCAGAGCCCAACCCCTGCAGCGGCATAAGCACACACGACGCCGCTGCGCGCACAAAGCTGGCACCCGAGCTCAACTCCGGGTGCCAGCTCTGCGTTTTGCTGTTTAAGTTTGCATGGTGAAAAAACACAGGCACCCGGTACAAAGCCGAGCGCCTGCATTCATTCTGGTCTGAATGAAGTACCGGTCAAACTTGCGCAACACCACCATCTGCGTGGAAATCCGCGCCTGTGATGTACGACGCCTCATCCGAAGCGAGGAACAGCGCGAGGTTGGCCAGCTCATCGGGTTCGCCAAGCCTCTTGAGCGGGACCATCTGTGTGAAGTTCTCTTCGATGAAATCCCGTTCGATTCCCTGTCTTCCGAAAATGTGGGTGGCAATCGGACCGGGCGAGATGACGTTCACACGGATCTTGCGCTCGGCAAGTTCCGACGCGAGCACCCGCGCCAGTGTCCGCACCGCCCCCTTTGTTGCGCTATAAGCAGAGAACGCGGGGAAGCCCTTCACGGAAACGACAGAACCGGTCAGAACAATCGACCCGCCGTCGTTCATGTGGCGAACCGCGGCCTGGACCCCGAAGAACAAACCTTTCAGGTTGATGTCCATCACGCGGTCGTAGTCCGCTTCGGTTGTCTCAAGGAACGGGATCATCTCCGCGATTCCCGCGTTGGCGACAAACACATCAAGCTTGCCGAACTTCGCGACGGCTTTGTCAACAACCTCCGCGTGGGAAGCCATGTCTGAAACATCCGATCGGAAGCCCTGCCCCCGGTCACCCAGAGAAGAGGCCACCTCGTCGATCGTTGACTGATTCCGACCAGTGATCGTGACGTTTGCGCCCTCGGCGACGAAACGCTCTGCGATCGCCCTGCCGATCCCGCTGTTGCCACCAGTGATGAGCGCCGTCTTCGTGTCCAATCGTCCTGACATCGTGAGTTCTCCTGTGCCATTCGGCACAGAAAGAACACCACTCAGGTCTTGCGTATTCTGGTAAACGCAATATTTGACTAAATTATTTCTTGCCCGACTCCGCAGGCCAGTCCCGTACCGGGCCCCGCTGCATCGAGTCGTGGATCTTGCGCAAAACCCTGTTCAGGGCTTCTTTATCGGAGTTGGTCAACTCGGCGTCCAGCGTCTCGTGGACCACCTCGGTGTGCTCGCCCACGCGCTCGGCGAACGCCTTGCCCTTGTCGGTGAGCAGGATCTCCACGCGGGTCCTGTTGCTCTCATCGACCCGGCGTTCGACCCAGCCGCTCTCCTCGAAATGCCTGATCATCCGCGAGAGATTCGACGCATCAACGCCGATCGACTGGGCGATCACCGAAGGCGTCGTCTCGCCCTGCTGCAGGAAGTACAGGAAGTCGGCCTGGCTCTGTGTGACACCCACGGGCTCGAGGAGCTTGTTGACAAACGCCATGATCTCACGCGACATGCGCCGGAGTTTGCACGCCGTCGAATGGACCTCGCTGATGTCACACTGCTTGCTCAACACAACCTCCCGGTAGCCGGTCTAACCAGAATACCGCTGATGTTGTTCGATTCTCCCGGCAATACAGACTGGGACCCGAAAACAAACCGATTCACGAACGATCCGGTGCCGATGCTCGGGAATGGGCAAGCGGGGACTCGAACCCCGGACCTTCCGCTTGTAAGGCGGGCGCTCTAGCCAACTGAGCTACTCGCCCGAGCGTTCAAACAATAGCCGTCATCGGACCTGGCCGTCGCCCCGGACGATGTAACGCTCGATCGTGAGTTGCTCGAGGCCCATCGGTCCGTACGCGTGGATTCGGCTCGTCGAGATCCCGATCTCGGCGCCGAGCCCGAGCTGGAACCCATCGTTGAACCTGGTGGAGGCGTTTGTCAGGACGCACGAACTCGTCACGCGCCTGGCGAACCGTTCGCAGACCTCCTCGTCCTGGGCGACGATCGTCTCCGTGTGATCAGAGCCATACTGCCGGATGTGCTCGATCGCGCCGTCGAGCCCATCAACCACTCGGCACGCGATGACCTTGTCAAGAAACTCAGTGCCCCAGTCTTCGTCTTTCGCCGGGACCGCCACAGGCGCGAGCTGAACAGTCCTCTCATCACCACGCAGCTCGATGCCCTCTCGCTCACACGCCGCTCCAAGCATTGGTAGGAACTCATCAGCGATCGCCTCGTCCACGAGGACACACTCAAGCGAGTTACATGTCGCAGGTGCGCTCGTTGTCCCGGTCGTGCAGATCGCAAGAGCCTTCTCAAGATCCGCCGAGGCGTGCACAAACGCGTGACACACGCCGTGGAAGTGCTGGATCGTCGGCACACGCGCATGCTCGTGCACAAACTTGATGAGCTTCGACCCGCCTCTTGGGATCACCAGATCGATCACACCGGTCAGACCGAGCATTTCCTTGATCTCGTCCCGATCGGATGTTGTTACAAGCTCTATCGCGCACTGGGGCGCACCGTTCTCGGCGAGTGCTCGCTTGACGAGCTCGGCGAGAGCCGCGTTCGAGTGCGATGCTTCTCTGCCTCCCTTGAGCAGACACGCGTTGCCCGCCTTGAAACACAGAGCGAACGCATCGATCGTGACCCCGGGCCTCGCCTCGTAGATCATCGCGATCACACCCAGGGGCGAACGCACCTTCTGCACCTTCAGTCCGCTCTCGACTTTGCGATCGGTCGTCAGTTTCCCGACAGGGTCTTCCATCGCTGCGATCTGCTCAAGTCCACTGCACATCTGCTCGAGTCCACTCTCGGTCAACTCAAGCCTGACCAGCTTTGGCGCATCCAGCCCGGACTCACGAGCCGTGTTCATGTCCCTTCTGTTGGCTTCGAGCATGAACGCAGACT
>WUAK01000064.1 GCA_009827205.1 Phycisphaeraceae bacterium
ACGGGCATCCGGCGTTGAAGTTGTTGACCCATGCCGTGAAGTCTGTAGGCGTGCAGGCGTTGTCGCCGTTCTGGTCGCACTCTGGGAGGTTGTTGTTGAATGCGTTGACCCACGCCGTGAAGTCTGTGGGGGTCACGGCTCCGTCGCCGTTGACGTCTGCGAGGCAGTCGTTTGTGTCGCAGACGACCGTGGCCGAGAACGGGTTGTTGGGGTCGGCCGGGTCGATGATCTCTGGCCCAGTGGTCGTGTTGACGTGGACGTTGAAGAAGATCTCGTCGTCGCATGAACCTGCGGGGAGCGTGGCGAGGTAGTTATCGCCGCCCTGTGGGACGAGGTCCGCTCTGAAGATGGGGACGTTGAAGTTTGTCGCGTGGAGGATGAAGAGCTCATCGGTGTCGAGCGTGAATGTGCCCGGGTCGATGTTGATGACGAAGTCAGTGGTGACGCCCTCGTCGAGCTCGGTCGGCAGCCCGTTGGGGTAGGTGATCACGACGGGTTCCGGTGGGAGTTCAATGACGACTTCGACCGAGTACTCACCGACTGACCCGTAATCAGAGACTGGGCCGTTTGTTTTGGTCTGGAAGACGCCGTCTACAACGATGGTGTAGGTGCCGGCCGAGAGTGTGAATGTTGCTTCGGCGTCGGCCGAGTTGTTTGTGCTTTCGGTGCCGATGAAGGAGAACGGCGCATCGCGGTAGAGGTCGAACTTCGCGTCGACGTTCGGCCCTCTCTCAAAGTTGTTGATTGTGATGGTGACGTCGCCGTCGGGGACGGTAAACGTGAAGGCGTCGGTGTCGCCTGCTGTTTCCAGAATGCCCGGAGTTGGCGAGCTTAGAGAGATTGGCGTGCCGTTGAAAAGCACGTCTGGGTGATCATCGGCGATGAGGTTGAACCCGTTTGCGTTGTTTTGGAAGATAACGAGGTCGTTCTGGCCCGCGCTCGCGCCGGGGTAGTCGCCTCTGCTCCACTGCACCAATTCGCGTCCGAAGGGCGCGCCCATGATGGGGCCCCAGCTTGGTGCGCCGCCCGAGGAGCCTGGGTGGTACTCGGATCCGTTGAGCCCGTCGTGGAAGAGGCCCAGTGTGTGGCCGACCTCGTGGCTTGCCGTCATTGGGCCGGCGCCGAGGCCCTTGTTGAAAGCGAAGCAGGGGTTGTCAATGGAGTCGTCGAAGCTGCCGAGGAAGGCAACGCCTCCGATGCCGTTGCCAAAGCCGCCGGTGGCCTGTGTCATAACGCACCGGATGCCGTACTGTTGATCGCTGCCGCCCGACTTGCGGAGGGCGTTGACGCCGGGGTCTTTGGTTGTGACATTGACATCGAACTGCTTGAAGTCTTCGACGACCTCGCGCCAGTGGTCGATGATCTCTTGCTTCTCGGAGTCGCTGAAGGAGCCGCTGCTGCCGCTGGTGTTGTAAGCCGGGAAGTTGATGTTGTGGTTCCAGCTGTTGCCGCTGGAGAGATAGCCATCAAAATCGAGGTAGATTGTCTTGTTGGCGCCCGGGTTGGACTCGAGGTTGAGGAAGTCGTCAAGCGGGATGTCGCCGCCCATGCGTCCGAGGAATGGGTCGTTGTTCTCTTCGTCCTGTGAGTCGAGGGTTGCTGGTGCTTTGGGGCAGATGTTGAAGATGCGGCCCTCAGGTGTGACATAGGTTGAGTAGCCGTTTCGGAAGTAGCGGGCGAGTTCGACGGGTGTGAGATCGAACTCTGCTGCGATCTCTGCAAGGCGAGGCTCGATCTGCCGGAGCGCGGCCATGCCGTTGACGGCTCCCGTCGGGAGTGTGCTCTCAAGCGGCTGGATGGACTGGGCTCCGGTGGTAGCCGCGAGGCCGGCGGCGAGCACAATGGTGCTGAGTGAACGTGACACGGTTGAATTCCCCTCTGTCGTGTGTGTGACTCTTCGTCAGGGGGCGACACCGCGCAGGCGACGAGCCCCCCTCACATTTGTACAGCCCCGCCCGGTTTCGGCAAGCACTCACAACGGTCCACTGGCCTTGTCGTGCGAAAGCCAGTCCGAGAACTGGTCGAGCGCGGGTGTGGATTCGGTGTGAACACAACCAAGGGAGAGCGGGATGCTGCCATGACACATTACGTTCGATGGAGCGACGCGGATCCGATCCAAGTCACCTTTCTACATGGACTTGGGATAACCAGGTCTAGATAGGAATGGCAATTAGCATTTTGTTTGGATTCAGCCGCACCCGGCGTTGAAGTTATTGATCCATGCGGTGAAGTCGGTCGGCGTGCACGCAGCGTCAGCGTTCTGGTCGCACCCGGGGAGGTTGTTGTTGAAGGCGTTGATCCATGCGGTGAAGTCGGTGGGGGTCAGCATCCCGTCGCCGTTGACGTCGGCGACACACTCGCCAGCGGGGACCGGCCCTGTTGCGACGACCGATGCGGTTCCCGAGAACAAGACGGTCACGCCTGTAGCCGGATCGGTGTCTGTGCCCTCGAGTGGGACGCTGATGTTCAGTGTGATTGTGTCCGAGGCGACGTTGATGCTTCCCGAGACTGAGATCGGGTCTTGCGCAACTGTTGAGAGATCAACCGTGCTGCTGCCGACGAGGGCGCCGATCGTCCCGGTGCCCGCGACATCGACGATGCCGGTGACTTCGTTTGGCACGTTGTCAACGGTGAACATCCCCTGTGCATCGACCGGTCCGCTCGCTGGCATCGCGCCCGCGGGGAGGCCCAGTGAGAGACCGGTCGCACTCGCGGTGACTGAGCCCAGAAAGCTGTAGTTGAAAACAAAGTTGAGAGAGCCCGACGTGAAGTTGTAGTCGATGAGTGTGACGGTGGTGGGGTTGTCGTAGTCGTCGAGTTCGAGCGTGACTGTGCCGTCAATGGCTGCGGTGTCGTCGTCGGTCTGTGAACCCAGCGGTGTGTCGAGCGTGATCTCGAGGAAGATCGAAGATTGCGTCTCGTCGACGTCGAGGTCTGCTGGCTGGGCGAGCGCTGGGCAGGCGGTGATGAGAGATGCTAGAAGCGCGGCTCCGGTGGTCTTGCTCATTGATGGTCTCCTCGTTCTTGATCGAGACTATCAGGCGGTGCGAACGGGAACCAGAGCGGTGTTGCGAAGTTTGTGTGCCCAGAAGTGGGAGTTATTGGTCCTTATGCGTTCTGGCCTGGTCCCGGGCTTCGTCCAGGATCTCGGCGACAGCGATGTTGAGTTCGAGCGAAGAGAGCGGATCGATCGAGCATTCGCCTCTGATCACCTGTCGCAGGTAGGTCCACTCGTTCTGATACGGGTCTGCGATCGGCCCCGGCTCGCGCTGCTCGGCTTGCTGATCCGGGGCACGTACCGAGATGTCGTTCCACTTGCCCGCGTGGATCGAGCCAGACTCGGTGTGGATGTCTGCTTCCTTGTTGTCGTGGGTCCATGCCCACGATGCCTGGACAACCGCGGTAGCTCCATCGAATCCGAGCACGATCGTGGCGTCGTCATCCACGTTCGGATAGATGTTGGGCTTGAGGGAGTTTGTAGTAGCGGTGATCGTGCTCGGCCTTTCGCCCTCCATGAGCCAGATCGATAAGGCAATGCCGTAACACCCAAAGTCAACGAGGGCACCGCCTCCGTTCTCTTTCGGGTCGGTAAGCCAATCTAGAAACTCCTCGCCGCATCCGATCTCGCGCGGTCCGGGGTGGCCGTGCCTGAAGACCATTCGGCGGATGGGCCCCATCTCACCGCTCTCGACGAGTCGTTTGGCTTCACGGAGTGAGGCGTACCAGCTTGTTTCGTAGTTGGTCAGGACGAGGGTGCCGTGCTCGTGCGACGCGGCTTTCATCCGCAGGGCGTCACGCGAGTTGAACGCGAGCGGTTTTTCCACGAGCACGTGCACGCCGTGCGAGGCGCAGATCTCGACAGTGTACGCGTGTGCCGCGATAGACGTCATGATGCTCGCGGCTTCGGGCTCGGTTTCTTCAAGCATGCGCGCGAGGTTGTCGTGGCGCAGCGACGGATCGAGTTCGTATTTCTTCGCGAGGCGATCGAAGAGCGCTTGGTTTGGTTCGTAGACACCGACAAGAACGACGTCATCTCTGTTGGAGGCGTTCCAGAGCAACCCCTCGGCGTGCCCGTGCACGAGACCGACGGCGACGATGCGCAGAGGACCAGTTCGCTCTGAATACCGGATGTCGCCTGGTGTCTGCTGTTCTGTGTTCAGGGTGCTGTGTTTCGGAGCGCAGCCCAGCACGAACAGGGAGATTGCAATCAGGATGAATCGCATGAACGACTATCTCCGTGCTCAGCAGTGAGGCACGGCCAAGCTAACAGCCTGCGTTGTAGTTTGCAATCCATGCTGTGAAGTCGGTGGGGGAGCACGACCCGTCGCTGTTCTGGTCACACCCTTGCAGGTTGTTGTTGAATGCGTTGATCCACGCCGTGAAGTCTGTTGGTGTCAGCATGCCGTCACCATTGACATCGGGCAGGCAGAGACCTGTGCGGTAGGCGCGCATATCGCTGCCCACGCCGGCGATAATCAGTGTGCCGTCGGGCCCGAGCGCGGGGCCGCCTATGTTGATGTTCGTGACTGGGTCAGACCACCTCAGCGACAGGTCGGCGTTGTACGAGTACAAGCGTCCGTTGGCGAATGCGCCGTTCGTGACGAACACCTTGCCCGCTGCGTCTGTCGCGATGCGGGGCGACAGGCCTGAGCCATCAAAGTCCAGGGGCGCAGCCGCCTGATCGATCACGCCGCCGGTTGCGGGGTCGAGCCTTGTGATGAGGCGCCCGGGCGCGACGTGGTACACCGAATCATCCGGCCCAACCGCGAGTTCGGAGGAGGTTGTCCATTGCGTCGGGACGGACCATCGCTCGACGATGTCGGTACCTGTATCGTCGAACGCATAGAAGAAATCTGTAGAGGCGTTGTTCTGACTCCTTGGGACGTAGATTGTGCCGTCGGGCGCGACCATCGGCGTGTTCTGAAGTGTGAACCCGGTCATCACGCTCGAGTCGTACTCAAACGCGCCGGTGGTCAGGTTGTAGCGGCACACGGCGTGCCCACCCGGCACGGCATCAACGGTGTACACCGCGCCGTTGCCGATCGCGGGCCCGCAACTGCCAGTTACCGAGCACGTGCGAGGCGTGCGCCAGACAGTGGCGCCGGTGTCCGCGTCGAAGCGGGTGATATTTCGGAAGTCGGCTACGACCGGATCACCGCTGGGTGCAAAGACAACGCCGTCATAGAAGCCCGCGGTTGTGGTGTCGGTAGAGGTCCAGAGGAACGACCCGTCGGTCGCGTCGTAGCACCAGAGGGGCCCTACCGAGGTGGTGCCGTTGCCGGATCTGGCGGCGTAGAGCTTGCCGTCTTTGACGCCGGCAATCCATGTCGTCCAATCGCCGTCAACAAATGGGATCTCGATCCGGAAGAGTTCTGCGCCGGTATCAAGATCGAAGCAGATGATCGGCGATTCGTTCGAGCTAGGCTCGGGAGGAAACCCGGTCTGGCGGACGGCGTACACGCGCCGTCCTTCGATGACGGGCTGCCACGCGATCACTGAACTCGGCGCCGTGTCCCAGATGGTTTCTGCTGCATCGGGTCCGATCTCGGCAGATCGTCCGTTGCGTCCCTCGTTTCCGCCAGCGTTCGACCACTGTGCCAAAGTGGGTGAGGCGGCGCATACCAGAAACAACGAGACGAACGTGCGAAGACGTTTCATAGCAGAACCCTCCACGATCAGAGTACGGCCTTCCAAAAACATCAACAAGAGAAATGTGGAACGAGATCAGGGGCTGTCGAGCGCTTCGAGCGGGAACAGATCTGAGTCTGTGTGTTGGCTCTGCATGGTCAACAGGGCTTGTTCGACCAGCTCTGGGTGTTTGTCTGCGATGTTCTGCGTCTCGTTCGGATCGTTGAGCAGGTCGTACAACTCATGGTGATCTGGTTCTTTCTTGAGGCGGGGCCTGATCAGTTTCCAGCGCATCCGATCACCAAAGATGAGCGCCTGCGAACCCGGTCCTTCTGGGAACTCCCAGTACATGAATTCTCTCTCGAGTACATGGTCTGCGTGGGTGAGGTCTCTGATGAGGCTTGTGCCGTCAAGGTTCGGTGGTGTTTCGGCGGATACAATCTCTGCGATCGTTGGGAACCAGTCCGGGTGGTAACTCGCGTCGCCCGATGTAGTGCCCGGAGGGACTTTGCCCGGCCAGCGCACGATGGTTGGCATGCGGATTCCTCCTTCGTAGAGCTGTCCTTTGTGTCCTCGCAAGTCGCCCAGGAGTTGGAAGAATTCGCGGTCGACTCCGCTGACGTAGGTTGAGCCGTTGTCGCTCGTGAAGATGACAACGGTGTTGTCGTCGAGCCCTCGTTCGTCGAGCAGGTCCAGCATGCGGCCCACGCACTCGTCCATGTAGGTCACCATCGCGGCGTACGTCGCTCGCGGGGTGGCGTTGGGCAGGTAGCCCCTGTTCCCGAGGTAGTGCTTCTCGTCCCACTCGTCCGGGTACGAATCAACAACCTCCTTGGGCGCCTGAAGCGCAACGTGCGGGATGATCGTCGGGTAGTACAGGAAGAACGGCGTGTCGGGCTTTGTTTCGATGTGCGTGGTGAGCCACCTGACGAGCTCGTCGTTGATCTCGGTTGGCGCGTAACTCTCGCCCCGGTAGCGCTCGTCGTAGTCGTCTTCGGACTCAAGCGGTTCTTCGATGCGCTGATGTGAGGAGAAGTAGTCGTTTCCATCGAGGACATCGACGTCGTGGTTGCGCCAGAGGTGTGTTGGGTAGTAGTTGTGCGCGACGCGCTGGCAGAGGTAGCCGTAGAAGTGATCGAAGCCCTGGTTGGACGGGTGCCCGGTTGATCCGGGCCCGCCCAGGCCCCACTTGCCGAACGCAGCGGTCGCGTAGCCCTGCTCTTTGAGCAGCTCGGCGATCGTGTAGTCGTCGTCCGGGATGGGCCACTGGCCCTCGGGGGATTCCGGGTCCCAATTGCCGCCCGGCGTGGGCTTGTTGCCCCTGATCGTGGCGTGCCCCGAGTGCAGTCCTGTCATGAGGATGCTGCGAGTCGGCGCGCAGACAGCCGAGCCCGCGTAGTGGCGCGTGAGCTTGATGCCTTGGTCGGCGAGCCGGTCGAGGTTGGGTGTACGGATCTTCTCTTGCCCGAACGCCCCGAGTTCGTGGTAGCCGAGGTCATCGGCCATGATGAAGACGATGTTTGGCGGGCGGTCCTCGGTCTGTGCGGGTGCCGCAAACATATATAAGAGGATCGGCAGCGAGAGGATCGTGCGTATGGGCATGGCCTGAGTCTAATGGGGTCCACGGGACTCTTGGAAAGTCTCTGTGGGCCCGACCGGATTCTGGTCGGGCGCTAGTATTGGGCCCTGCTGGCCGCCGACGCCGCGGCAGGCGGGCACAACCTCTGAAAGGACTCTCCCTTGGCAGACAGGCACTTCGATTTCGTCGTCATCGGTGGTGGGCCCGCGGGCTACGTCGGGGCCATCCGGGCCGCGCAGCTCGGGTACAAGGTCGCGTGTGTCGAGCGTGCCAAGCTCGGCGGCGTGTGCCTCAACTGGGGCTGCATCCCCTCAAAGGCGCTGCTGACCAACGCGGAGTTGATGGAGAAGCTCGATCACGGCGACTTCTTCGGGCTCAAGCTCGAGGGGCAGGTCAAGTTCGAGTGGGACAAGGTCATCGGCCGCTCTCGCGATGTCGCCGGCAAGCTCAACAACGGCATCGGGTTCCTCTTCAAGAAGAACAAGATCGAGCACATCGAGGGCAACGCCAAGATCATCTCGGGCCGCACGGGCGGCAAGAAGTGCACCGTCGAGATCCAGGACTGCGAGGTCAACGAGGAGTTCACCCCCGCGCCGGCCAAGCCCGGCAAGACCCGCGAGACGATCACGTGTGACAACATCATCGTCGCCACCGGTTCGGTCGCGCGTGAACTGCCCGGCGCACCCTTCGACGGCAAAGTCATCTGGGGCGCCCGCGAAGCGATGTACAACCAGGAGAAGCCAGAGAAGCTCATCGTCGTCGGCTCCGGCGCGATCGGAATGGAGTTTGGCTACTTCTACCACTCGTTCGGGTCCGAAGTCACCGTCATCGAGATGATGGACCGGATCCTCCCTGTCGAGGATCACGAAGTCTCCAAGGCGATGGAGAAGCACTACAAGAAGAAGGAAGGCTTCAACATCAAGACCTCGACCATCACGACGAAGGTCGAGAAGGCCGGCAAGGGAGTGAAGGTCACCGTTGCCCCGTTCAAGGACGGCAAGGCCGACGAATCCAAGAGTGAGGTCATCGAGGCGGACCGGGTGCTCGTCGCGATCGGTGTCAAGGGTCGGTACGACGGGCTCTTCGACGACAAGCTCGGGCTCGAGACCGTCAAGGACCACATCAAGACCGATTACATCCCGGGCAACGCCGAGTCGGATGCGCACTACGACTACAAGACCAACATCGAGGGCATTTACGCGGTCGGCGATGTCATCGGCCCGCCCTGGCTCGCACACGTCGCTTCAGAGGAGGCGATCATCTGCGTCGAGCGCATCGCGTGGCGCGACGGCAAAGAGAAGCACGAGCCGATCCCGATCGACTACTCGGTCATCCCGGGCTGCACGTACTGCCAGCCCCAGGTCGCGAGTGTGGGCATGACCGAGCAGGCGCTGATCGCCAACGGTCTCAAGAAGGGCGTGGACTACGAGCTTGGCAAGTACAACTTCCAGGCGCACGGCAAGGCGATCGCCGCGGCGCACCAGGAGGGCTTCACCAAGATCATCCGAGGCCTGCCGCACGGCGAGATCCTGGGCGCGCACATCATGGGCGACCAGGCAACGGAGCTGATCGCCGAGCTCACGCTCGCGCGCAGGCTCGAGGCGACGACCGAGGATCTGATCACCACCGTTCACGCGCACCCGACGATGCACGAAGCCGTGCACGAGGCGGCGCTCGCGAGCGAGGGGAGGCTGATTCACGGGTGATTCGTGTCGCGAGCCAGTATCGAAAGACGGATGTGGTTTCTGTGAAGACTCCCAGTTAGTCTGGGTGGCTGCAGGAGAGTGTTCATGCTTTCGAGTCTGTTGGTCACGTTGTCTCTTGGCTCCGGTGTTCTCGCGAGTGGGCCTGGTCCTCAAGACCCGGACTTTCTTTCGGTCGATTTCGCTGCCGACGAGCTTGTGAGTGTCGACTCGACCACGGGGGTCGTGACGCCGATCGGTCCTTTGGGGTTTGATGTCGCGATCGGTCTGACGATGACCTGGTACGATGGCACGCTCTATCTGATGGATGCGGGCTTCGGGCCTCTGCCTCCGAGCCTGTACACGGTTGATGAAACGACCGGGGCCGCGACACTCGCGGCGGTGCTGAGTCTGCCGGGCGGGACGATCGACTTCGCCGAGGCGCTCACGGCGGACGCGGCGGGGTTGCTCGCGGTTATCGATGATGAGCCCGGAAACTCGTCACGCTCGAAACAGATTGTGCGGGTCAATGCGACGACCGGCGAGCTCACGAGGCTCGGGCGCATGTCCGCCGGGCTCCCGGGAGACGACGGCGACCTTGATGCGGTTGTCTATGACCCGGCCGCCGGGGATCTCGTCGGTGTCGACGGGGCACCGATGGAGTCGATCAACTACTACCGCAGGGTTGCGCCCGATACCGGCGCTGCGAACGAGATCGGTGATTTCACAAACGTTGAGCTGGATGGGTTGGTCAACGGGCTTCATCTCGAGAACACTCGCTTGTTTGCGGTGACATCCGGGATTGCACCTTCGAGGGGGTCGATCGCGGAAGTTGCATACACAGGTGGTGCGGTGAGTCTTGTTGGGACTATCCCACTTGTCACGACAACCGGGAACTACAACGGTTTGGTCCGTGCTGCTGGGCAGCCTTGCCTTGCCGACACAAACAACGACGGCCAGCTCACACCAGCCGATTTCACGGCCTGGATCAACGCCTTCAACAACAACCTCCCCGAGTGCGATCAGAACGGCGACGGCGCGTGCACGCCGACCGACTTCACGGCATGGATCAATAACTACAACGCGGGGTGTTAAACACGCACGAGGCCGCGCGATCCGAACACCATCGCCGACGAAAACACTGGAAACGCCCCGGGCGGCTTGTATGCTGGCACTGGCTCGGGTGGGCCCCGTGGAGAGCAGGCGGATGAAGCGATACGTGAGTGCTGGTGTGTGTGCGCTGGTTGCGGGCGGTGCTCTTGCGCAGCCCATAACAAGGCTCGGCGCGATCGGTGATTCGCTATCGGACGAGTACGCCGAGGAGGGCTACGGCTCGTACTCGATGAGCTGGTCGGAGATCCTCGTCACCGAGCGAGGCATCGACATGGGGCCTACGGCTTCTGGCGCAGGCATTGGTAACTGGGGCGAGCCGAGGCGGACTGGTTACGAAGACAACTGGGCGAGGTTTGGGCACACGACAGACGACGCGATAGCGACCGGTCAGCACACCGGTGCCGCGGCGGGCATCACGAGTCGCGGCGTGTCGCACGTGGTCGTGTTTCTGGGCGGCAACGACTTCGGGCCCGCGCACGGACCCTACGCGGATGTCTACAACGACAACTGGTCGCAATCGCAGATCGACACATACGTGGGCCAGCAGCTCGTCAAGGCCGAGACGGTGCTTGATGAAATCGACGGGCTGGGCGCGAAGATCCTTGTGGTGAATCTGTTCGACTTCGGCGCGATGGTGTCTGTTGAGCAAAACTTCCCCGATGCTGTCGGGCGTCAGCGGGCAAGCGCGCTGTACGACGACTTCAGCGCAGGGATCGAGGGCCTTGCGATGCAGCGCGGGCTCCCGGTGCTCGACATGCTGAGCCTCTCTCGCGCGATCTTCGGCACGCACGACGAGAACTTTAACAACATGGGCATCGCGGGCGTCAACATCAGGCTCAACGTCAAGGGCGACGGCTCCCGCCCGGACCGCGCGTACGTCACCGACGGCACTCACCCAAAGAGCACGATCCAGGGCATCTGGTGCAACGCGATCATCACCGCACTCAACGACGCGTACAACACGGGCATCACGCCCCTGTCCGAGACAGAGATTCTCGGGTTGCTCGGTTTGTCTGCTGCGGGGCCCGACGAACTCGATGCAAGGCTCGGCGATCTGTCTGATTACGTCATCCTGCCGCCCATCGACGAGTGCCTCCCCGACACCAACGGTGATGGCTCGCTCACACCCGCAGACTTCACCGCGTGGATAGACGCGTTCAACAACAACATGCCCGCGTGCGATCAGAACGGCGATGAGTCGTGCACCCCGACCGATTTCACGGCTTGGATTGCGAACTACAACGCCGGGTGCTGACTTATTATGTATGCCTAGTGGTCTGCAGGAACATCTGGGGGCGGTAAGGCCAATCGGAAATTAGAGCAGCCCCTCGAGTGAGGCAGGTGTGGGCTAGGATCCGGCGCGGATCATGAATTCTCATTTGAGTGTCAACATTGTGTTGTCTTCTGATATCCTACTCTGAGTAAAGCGATCACCTACCAGAGGGAGGTTCTCTGTGCGCAACGCCCATATTGCTGCCCTGGGCTTATTCGCCTTATCCATTTCATCGGTTGAAGCCCAGACATTGCGACCCATTGTATCTATTGGGGATGATGTGTCCGAGGCGAACGGCGCAACAGTGAAAGAGGTAATCGAATGGATTCGGTGTGGCGATGATGGGTACGGCGTGTTTGGTACTCTGCAAGGTGAGCCAGCAGG